>NZ_JACARS010000139.1:0-10602 GCF_013386485.1 Pseudomonas sp. P7758
TGTTGGGTCAGTGCTTACCGGGCATGTCGATACCCAGCTGGTTAACCCGCCGATACAAGGTCGCCCTGGAAATCCCCAACGCCTGCGCCGCCGCCAGCGGCTTCCATCGATGCCGAATCAGTGCGTCCAGCACCAACTGCCGCTCAGGACTCACGCTTTCCGATGTTTCCACCGCAACCGCGTCACCACGAACTTCCACCGGCAAATCCGCCAGTTGAATTGTCCCGCCGTCGCACACCGCACAGGCGTATGCCAATACATGCCGCAGTTGCCGCACATTCCCCGGCCAGGCATAACCCAGCAGCGACTCCAGCGCCGCTGCCGCGATCCCGACCGCAACACCGCTGTGCCGCGCCTCCTGCTCCAGAAGCCGATTGATCAATGCCAGTTTGTCCATGCGCTCGCGCAATGGCGGCACACAGAACCGCGCACAGCCCAACCGGAAATACAAATCCTCGCGAAAGCTTCCAGCACTCACCAGCGCCGCCAAGTCCCGATGGCTGGCGCAGATCACCTGGATATCCACCGCCCGGGTTTTTGCCCCGCCCAGCGGCGCCACTTCACCTTCGGCCATTACCCGCAGCAGTCGCGTCTGCAACGCCAGCGGCATGTCGCCGATCTCGTCGAGAAACAACGTGCCGCCATCGGCCTGCAACAGCAGCCCGGTCATGCCCTTGCTGGAGGCACCGGTAAATGCCCCGGCCACGTAGCCGAACAGTTCGCTCTCGATCAGGTTTTCCGGGATCGCCGCGCAGTTCACCGCCACAAAGGGGCCGTCGCGACGGGCGCTGCGTTCATGCAACTGGCGGGCAAACACTTCCTTGCCGGCGCCGGTTTCGCCCTGGACCAGCACCGGCAGGTTGCGATCCTTGACCCGCACGGCCAGGCGCAGATGTTCTTCTACTCGCGGGTCTACCTGATGACTCGAAGACACCGTCGCACGTGCAGCCTTACGCCGCGGCGCGCTGACCCGTACCTGCAACGCCCCCGGCTCGCCGAGCCAATGCAACTGCTGCGTCGATTGATCGGTGACGGCGCGCAACGCGTCCAGGTCAAACACTTCGCCGATATGCTCCGGCAACTGCCCGAAGCGCAATCTCAGGGCCTGCCGCGCCTTGCTGTTCAAGGCTTGCAGCCGCCCATCCTGGTCCCACGCCAGCAGCATGTCCGGCTGGCTGTCGACGTAACCGGGCGTGCTGTGGGCCTGCAACACCCAATGTTGCCGGGCGCTGTGCATGAAAAACGCGTTCTCGATGGCCCGCGCGCTTTGCGCCACCATCTGCCGCACCAGGTGCTGGCTGCGCCGGTCATCCGGCGATTTGAGGGCGGAGGCGTCCATCACGCCCAGCAGGTTGCCCTGGGGATCAAAGATGGGGGCGGCAGAGCAGGTCAGGCCGATAAACGCCGCACGAAAGTGGTCGCGCTTGTGCACGGTGACCGCGGCCTTGCTGGTCAGCACCGTGGCCACGCCGCAGGTGCCTTCCTCGGCTTCCGACCAGCAGGTGCCCAGGTACAGGCCGGCCTTGCGGCAGTCGTTGCGAATGCCGGCGTCCACACGATGGTCGATAGTCTGGCCCTGGGCGTCGGTAAGCATCACGCAGTAATCGGCGTGGCGCACCCGGTTGTGAATCTGCCCGACTTCCTCGCTGGCGATGCGCATGAACAGCTCGGCGCGTTCGCGGCATTCCTTGAGCAGGGTGCTGGTGAGGATGCGCGGCCCTTGCAGGGAACCGGGGTCGAGGTGGTGCTGCTCCATGGAGCGGCGCCAGGAATCAAAAATCAGCGACGGCACCGGAGCCTGGGGCAGGCGGTCGGCGTTGCGAACCACGCGGCTGACGCAGTCGACATGGTCCTTGGAGTTCACGGCGAGCATTGAAGCCTCCGGTTCTCGATCCTTGTTGTTATGCCCGCCATTAAGCGCCCATGGGCCGGGCGGGACAAGGGCGGCCTGACCAACTGCCCGAGGTGAGACGCAACGTCTCATCCCGCCTGAGACGCTGCGGGCAGGTTGCAACGGCGCGTCTCATTGAACGGGCCACAGTGGCATACCCGGGTCTTCCGGCAGCTGCTCTGGATCAAGGCTTTCCCAGGTTTTCCAGCGGATTGGCACAGGCCGTGCTGAGTGCCTTGCAGCTGGCCTGATCCAGCCTTTTGTGTGTCGAGACAACCTGGAGAACAACAAGATGTCCACTCACCTGTCCACCGATCAATTGCTTCATGCCTACACCGTGATGCGCACCATCCGTGATTTCGAAGAACGCCTGCATGTGGAATTCGCCACCGGCGAGATTCCCGGTTTCGTGCATTTGTATGCCGGCCAGGAGGCCAGCGCCGCCGGGGTCATGGCCCACCTCAACGATGAAGATTGCATCGCGTCCAACCACCGTGGCCACGGCCATTGCATCGCCAAGGGTGTGGACGTGTTCGGCATGATGGCCGAGATCTACGGCAAGAAAACCGGGGTGTGCGGCGGCAAGGGCGGCTCGATGCACATTGCCGACCAGGAGAAGGGCATGCTCGGCGCCAACGGCATTGTGGGTGCCGGGGCGCCGCTGGCAGCCGGTGCGGCGCTGGCGGCCAAGCTCAAGGGCAGCGCGGGTGTGGCGGTCGCGTTTTTCGGCGACGGCGGCTCCAACGAGGGCGCGGTGTTCGAAGCGATGAACCTGGCCTCGATCATGAACCTGCCGTGCCTGTTCGTGGCCGAGAACAACGGTTATGCCGAAGCCACCGGGTCCGGCTGGTCGGTGGCCTGCAAGGACATTGCCGAGCGCGCCGTGGGTTTTGGCATGCCGGGGGTGATTGTCGACGGCAACGACTTTTTTGCCGTGCACGCCGCCCTCGGCGTTGCGGTAGAGCGTGCCCGCAGCGGTAAAGGGCCGACGCTGGTGGAGGTCAAACTGAGCCGTTTCTACGGCCACTTCGAAGGCGATGCGCAAACCTATCGCGGCCCGGACGAAGTGAAAAACCTGCGGGAAACCGGCGACTGCCTGAGCCTGTTTCGCCAGCGCTGCACCGCCGAAGGCTGGCTCGACGCGGCTCAGTTCGAACGCATCGACACCGAAGTCGCGCAGCTGATCGAAGACGCCGTGCGCCTGGCCAAGTCCGATCCCAAACCCCAGGCCGCCGACCTGCTGAGCGATGTCTACGTCGCCTACCGCTAACCGTCACCCACTACAAAAACAATCCGTGGAGAAGTCATCATGGCTAGAAAAATCAGCTATCAGCAGGCAATCAACGAAGCCCTGGCCCAAGAGATGCGCCGCGACCAGAGCGTGTTCATCATCGGCCAGGACGTGTCCGGCGGCACCGGTTCGCCCGGTGAACAGGACGCCTGGGGTGGCGTGCTCGGCGTCACCAAGGGGCTGTATCCGGAGTTCCCCGACCGCGTGCTCGACGCGCCACTTTCCGAGGTCGGTTATGTGGGCATGGCCGTCGGTGCAGCCACCCGTGGCATGCGCCCGGTGTGCGAGTTGATGTTCGTCGACTTTATCGGCTGCTGCCTCGACCAGTTGCTCAACCAGGCGGCGAAGTTTCGCTATATGTTCGGTGGCAAGACCACCACGCCGCTGGTGGTGCGCGCCATGTACGGCGCCGGCCTGCGTGCGGCGGCCCAGCATTCGCAGATGCTCACCTCGATGTGGACGCATATTCCCGGGCTCAAGGTGGTGTGCCCGGCCACGCCCTATGACGCCAAGGGCATGCTGATCCAGGCGATCCGCGACAACGACCCGGTGATTTTCCTCGAACACAAAATGCTCTACAGCCTCCAGGGCGAAGTGCCGGAAGAGCTGTACACCGTGCCGTTCGGCGAAGCCAACTACGTGCGTGAAGGCAACGATGTAACCCTGGTGACCTACGGGCGCATGGTGCACATGGCCCTGGAAGCCGCCGCCAATCTGGCGCGCCAGGGTATCGACTGCGAAGTGTTGGACCTGCGCACCACCAGCCCGCTGGACGAAGACAGCATCCTTGAAAGCGTGGAGAAAACCGGGCGCCTGGTGGTGATCGACGAGTCCAACCCACGCTGCTCGATTGCCACGGACATCAGTGCATTGGTGGCGCAACGGGCGTTCGGCTTCCTGCGCGCGCCGATCGAAATGGTCACCGCGCCTCACACGCCGGTGCCGTTCTCCGATGCCCTGGAGGAGCTGTACATCCCCAACGCGGCGAAGATCGAAGCTGCGGTGCTGAAGATTGCCGACAAGAGGAATGCCGCATGATCCATACACTGACCATGCCCAAGTGGGGGCTGTCGATGACCGAGGGCCGGGTTGATGTCTGGCTCAAGCAGCCGGGCGACCGGGTGGAGAAGGGTGAAGAGGTGCTGGATGTCGAGACCGACAAGATTTCCAGCAGTGTCGAGGCACCCTTCAGCGGGGTGCTGCGGCGGGTGTTGGCCCAGAGCGATGAGACCTTGCCCGTGGGGGCATTGCTGGCAATCGTGGTGGAAGGCGAGGCCAGCGAGGCCGAGATTGATGGGGTGATCGAGGCGTTCCAGGCGGGGTTCGTTTCCAGTGCCGCCGAGGCTGAAGCCAGCGGGCCATCGGCACAGAAGGTCGAGGTGGGCGGGCGCCTGCTGCGCTATCTGGACCTCGGGGAGGGCGGCACACCGCTGGTGCTGGTGCACGGTTTTGGTGGCGACCTGAATAACTGGCTGTTCAATCACCCGGTGCTCGCGGCTGAGCGGCGGGTGATCGCCCTGGATTTGCCGGGGCATGGCGAGTCGGGCAAGTACCTGCAAACGGGCGAGCTTGAGGAGCTGAGCCAGGCGGTATTGGCACTGCTGGATTATCTGAAGGTTGACCGGGTACACCTCGCCGGGCATTCCATGGGCGGGCTGGTTTCCCTGAACCTCGCGCGGGTGGCACCGCAGCGTGTGGCGTCGTTGACCCTGATCGCCAGCGCTGGATTGGGTACGCAGATCAACAGTGACTACCTGCAAGGTTTTATCGACGCGAGCAATCGCAATGCACTCAAGCCGCAACTGGTGCAACTGTTCAGCGACCCGGCGCTGGTGACCCGGCAGATGCTGGAAGACATGCTCAAGTTCAAGCGCCTGGAGGGTGTGGAGCAGGCGTTGCGGCAGATCACCGGGGCGTTGTTCAGCGGTGGTCGGCAGTTGGTGGATTTGCGCAGTGTGGTGGGGCAGCAGCCGAGCCTGGTGATCTGGGGCAGTGAGGACGCAATCATCCCGGCGAGCCATGCCCATGGGTTGGACGCTCAGGTGGAGATACTGCCGGGGCAGGGGCATATGGTGCAGCTGGAGGCGGCGGAGCGGGTGAATCAGTTGATGCTGGCGTTTCTTCGGACCTGATCGTTCCCACGCTCCGCGTGGGAACGATCTTCAAATGTGGGAGCGGGCTTGCTCGCGAAGGCGGTGTATCAGTGCCAGATTTATTGACTGACCCACCGCATTCGCGAGCAAGCCCGCTCCCATACAAGCCCGCTCCTACATTTACCTCTGGCGCTTCAGGGTCTCGCTGGGCAACTCCTGAAACAACGCCCGATAGCTGTTGGAAAACCGCCCCAAATGCCAGAACGACCAATTCATCGCCACCTCCGCCACGGTGGTGTCCACTGACGGCGGGTTCAACAACTCCCGCCGTGCACTGTTCAACCGGCGCAACCGCAACCACTGCGCCGGGCTCATCCCGGTATACGTCTTGAACCCGTGCTGCAACTGGCGCAACGGCACCCCGGCAATGCGCGCCAGTTGCAGCAGGTTGACGGTTTCATCCGGCACATCCGCCGCCCATTCGCCAATGCGCGCCATGATGATTCGCTCCTCGGTGCGTCGCTGCAATGAGCCCTTGTCGAGGCACACGCAGGCGTTGTCGAGGATGAACAGGCAGTCGTCCAGTAACTGCTGAGTCAGCGCATCACGACTCGGCGGGTCAAGCGTCGCCGACAGCCGCGTCAGCGTGCCGCTGAGCCAGCGGCTGAACAACGGGTTTTGCAGGGAGTTGAGCGGGGCCATGAACAACCCCTCCAGCTTCGCCACATCCAGACCATGGCGCTGGACAAACTGCGGCCCGAACACCACTGCCACTTCGCGGTAGTTTTCCGGGGTGATCCAGGTGTTGCGGCTTTCGCCATTGAGCACGTACAGCGCGTTGTCGCTGCCATCGAAACAGAACGCCAGGGAACCCGGCGGCGCGTTGAAGTTCTGCTCCACCCGGGTGTTCATCCGCTCTTCGTACACCTCGACACCTTGCAGGTCGAGGTAGCGGATCTGCCCGGCGAAATGCCCTGGGGACATCTGCTGGTACTGCTGCACCCAACCGGGTGTCGCACTGCATTGAGCGGCCACATCACCGGTGGTGAAGGCCTGTACGCGCAAAGCTGTTGCCTGTGTCATGGGTAACCTGGGCGCACTCTATTGGTGCGTTGTGGTTGGCGCAAAGTGGATAGATGCCGTTGGACGGCTGGCCCAAGATAGACCTCAATGCGCCGCGAGGGAAGCCCGCGGCGCAGCATCCAACCCATGACGAGGTCCTTATGAACGCCCCCTTCGATCAGCTGTCCGCCTGGCTGAAAGAACACAAGATTACCGAAGTCGAATGCGTGATCAGTGATTTGACTGGCATCGCACGCGGCAAGATTTCGCCCACCAACAAGTTCCTGCATGAGCGAGGCATGCGCCTGCCGGAAAGTGTGTTGCTGCAAACGGTAACCGGGGACTTTGTCGACGACGATATCTACTACGACCTGCTGGACCCGGCCGACATCGACATGATCTGCCGCCCGGTGTCCAACGCCACCTACGTGGTGCCATGGGCCATCGAGCCCACCGCCATCGTGATCCACGACACCTTCGACAAGCAGGGCAACCCCATCGAACTGTCGCCGCGCAACGTGCTGAAAAAGGTCCTGCAACTCTATACCGACCAGGGCTGGCAGCCGATTGTCGCGCCGGAGATGGAGTTCTACCTGACCCAGCGCTGCGAAGACCCGGACCTGCCGCTGAAGACCCCACTGGGCCGTTCCGGTCGCGCCGAAAGTGGCCGCCAGTCGTTCTCCATCGACGCTGCCAACGAGTTCGACCCGCTGTTCGAAGACGTCTACGACTGGTGCGAAGCCCAGGGCCTGGACCTCGACACGCTGATCCATGAAGACGGCCCGGCGCAGATGGAAATCAACTTCCGCCACGGCGACGCCCTGGACCTGGCCGACCAGATCACCGTGTTCAAACGCACTCTGCGCGAGGCTGCACTCAAGCACAACGTGGCGGCCACCTTCATGGCCAAACCGGTGGCCGACGAGCCCGGCAGCGCCATGCACCTGCACCAGAGCGTGGTGGAGATCGCCACCGGCAAGCAGGTGTTTGTCGATGAGCACGGCAACAAGAGCCAACTGTTCCTCAACCACATCGGCGGCCTGCAGAAGTACATCCCCAAGCTGCTGCCGATGTTTGCGCCTAACGTCAACTCGTTCCGCCGCTTCCTGCCGGACACCTCGGCACCGGTCAACGTCGAGTGGGGCGAAGAAAACCGCACCGTCGGCCTGCGTGTACCGAGCTCCAGCCCCGACGCCATGCGCGTGGAAAACCGCCTGCCGGGCGCCGACGCCAACCCGTACCTGGCCATCGCTGCCAGCCTGTTGTGCGGCTACCTCGGCATGATCGAAAAGGTCGAGCCCAGTGCCCCGGTGGAAGGCCGCGCCTACGAGCGCCGCAACCTGAGGCTGCCGATCACCATCGAAGACGCCCTGGCGCGCATGGAAGAGTGCGACACCGTCAAGCAGTACCTGGGAGACAAGTTTGTGCGCGGCTACGTCGCGGTCAAGCGTGCCGAACACGAGAATTTCAAGCGGGTGATCAGCTCCTGGGAACGTGAGTTCCTGCTGCTGAGCGTCTGACGACTCGTCCGTAGCAGCCGTCGAGCCTTAGCGAGGCTGCGTCGGGCCCGCCGCAAGTGTGTCTGATACATCGCTACGCAGCCTCGCCAAGGCTCGACAGCTGCTACGGGCAGAATGGCTGGATGAATACATAAAAATCAATCAAGCAAAGGGGTGTCGATATGCGTCTGGTGAAAAAGCTTCTCCCGCTGGCCTTGGCGGCGTTGTTCAGCAGCGCGGGCCACGCCGCGCAGACGGTCAGTGTGTACAACTGGACCGACTACATCGGTGAGACCACCTTGGCCGACTTCCAGGCCAAGACCGGGATCAAGGTGATCTACGACGTGTTCGACTCCAATGAAACCCTGGAGGGCAAGCTGCTTGCCGGCCGTACCGGCTACGACGTGGTGGTGCCGTCCAACCACTTCCTGGCGCGCCAGGTAAAGGCCGGCGCGTTCCTCAAGCTGGACCGTTCGCAGCTACCCAACTTCAAGAACCTCGACCCCAAGCTGCTCAAGCTGCTGGAGAAAAACGACCCGGGCAACGAGCATTCGGTGCCGTACCTGTGGGGCACCAACGGCATCGGCTATAACGTGGACAAGGTCAAGCAGGTGTTGGGCATCGACCATATCGATTCGTGGGCCGTGCTGTTTGAACCGGAGAACATCAAGAAGCTCCACGAGTGCGGCGTAGCGTTCCTCGACTCGGCGGATGAACTGTTCCCGGCGATCCTCAACTACATGGGCAAGGACCCGCGCAGCGAGAATCCCGAAGACTACAAACAGGCCGAGGCCAAGCTGCTGACCCTGCGGCCGTACATCACTTATTTCCATTCCTCCAAGTACATCTCGGACCTGGCCAACGGTGATATCTGTGTCGCCTTCGGCTATTCCGGCGATGTGTTCCAGGCCGCCAACCGCGCCAAGGAAGCCAAGAACGGCGTGAACATCGCCTACTCAATCCCCAAGGAAGGCAGCAACCTGTGGTTCGACCTGCTGGCCATCCCGGCGGACGCCGCCAACCCGAAAGCCGCCCACGCCTTCATCAACTACTTGCTGGACCCTGAAGTGATCGCCAAGGTCAGCGCCAGCGTCGGCTACGCCAACCCGAACCCGGCGGCCAAGGCCTTCATGGCCCCCGAGTTGGTGAACAACCCCGAGATCTACCCGTCCCAGGAAGTGCTCGACAAACTCTACATTTCCACCACCCCGACGCCCGCCGTCATGCGCTTGATGACGCGGTCCTGGAGCAAAGTGAAGACCAACAAATGAACCGTTCCTCCTCCGACCACGCTCGTTCCTATTACCTGGTTTCGGCCAACACCATGCCCCGGCGCCCAGCGCTGGGGGCTGACCTGACGGCCGATGTGTGTGTGATCGGTGGTGGGTTCACTGGGGTCAATACCGCCATCGAATTGGCCCAGCGTGGGCTATCGGTGATTTTGCTGGAGGCCCGGCGGATTGGCTGGGGCGCCAGCGGGCGCAATGGCGGGCAGCTGATTCGCGGGATTGGGCATGACGTCTCGGGCTTTGCCAGGTACGTGGGGGAGGAGGGTGTGCGTTACCTGCAGCAGGCCGGGATCGATTCGGTGGCGCTGGTGGGGGAGCGGATTCGCGAGCACGGGATTGACTGTGATTTGCGCTGGGGGTTTTGCGAGTTGGCGAATACGCCGGCGCAGTTTGCGGCGTTTCAGGGGGAGCTGGAGAGCCTGGCTGCCTTGGGGTATGCGCCTGAAACGCGGTTGGTGGCATCGCAGGATATGGCGCAGGTGGTTGGCTCAGGCTTGTATGCGGGTGGCCTGGTGGACATGGGCTCCGGGCATCTGCACCCGTTGAACCTGGTGCTGGGGGAGGCGGGTGTGGCCGAATCCCTTGGGGTGCGGATCTTTGAAGACAGCCCGGTGCTGGAGTTGATCCATGGCGACACGGTGCAGGTGCGTTGCGAGTTTGGCAGCGTGCGCGCCGGCAACCTGGTGCTGGCGTGCAATGCGCATCTGGAGGAACTGGAGCCGAAGTTGAGCGGCAAGGTGCTGCCAGCGGGGAGCTACATCATTGCGACCGAGCCGCTGTCGGTTGGGGTGGCTGATCAGTTGATTCCGCAGAACCTGGCGTTGTGTGATCAGAAAGTGGGGTTGGATTATTACCGCCTTTCGGCGGATCGGCGGTTGTTGTTTGGGGGGGCTTGTCATTATTCGGGGCGTGATCCGGTGGATATCGCGGGATATATGCGGCCGAAGATGCTCAAGGTTTTTCCGCAGTTGATGGATACGGCGATTGAGTTTCAGTGGGGGGGGAAGATCGGCATCACCGCCAATCGCTTTCCCCAGGTGGGGCGCCTGAAGCAGCATCCGAATGTGTTCTATGCCCAGGGGTATTCGGGGCATGGGTTGAACGTGACTCACTGGTGTGCGCGGTTGTTGGCTGAGGGGATTCAGGCTGGGCAGAGCCGGGGGTTGGATATTTTCAGCCAGGTGCCGCATATGACGTTTCCTGGGGGGAAGGTGTTGCGTTCGCCGCTGTTGGCGTTGGGGATGTTGTGGTATCGGGTTCGGGAGATGGTGGGGTGATTGATTGGGTACATATCCGTTTTTTCGGTAACGGCCACCTATGGTTCCGCTCTTACAGCGGCTCACTTTGGAAAAGCCCAAAAGTAAGCAAAACGCTCTTGCCCCACCACTCGGCACCTCGCCTAGGCTCGGTGTGCCCTCACTCCGGCTTTGGACCGTGGGCCGCCGTCATGGGCCATCCTTGGCCCAGGACGGCTAAC
>NZ_JACARS010000140.1:0-3430 GCF_013386485.1 Pseudomonas sp. P7758
GCTTGCTCGCGTAAGCGGTGGGTCAGTGACAGATTTGCTGACTGACACACCGCCTTCGCGAGCAATCCCGCTCCCACATTTTGGCCCTGTTTCAAATCAGGACAGGCAGTGGTTAACGAATTGTCGGCGCCCTCGCCCAATCCAGCTCACTGGCCGGCATCGGCCGACCAAACCAGTACCCCTGGCCAAGGTCACAGCGCTGTTCCAATAGAAACCGCGCCTGCTCAACCTGCTCGATACCTTCGGCATGCACCTGCATGCCCATGCTCTGCGCCAACGCGATCACTACCCGCACGATCGCCGCATCGTCCTCATCCCATGGCAACCCGGCGACAAAACCCTGGTCGATCTTGAGCTTCTGCACCGGCAAGCGCTTGAGCCGCAGCAGCGATGAATAACCGGTGCCAAAGTCGTCGATGGCCAGGCGCAAGCCGAGCTCACGCAGGCGATGCATTTGCTCAAGGGCGACTTCCGGGTCTTCCATCACCGCGCTTTCGGTGACTTCCAGCTCTAAAAGCGCCGGATCCAGCCCCGTGTCGTGCAGCACCTTGGCTACTTGCTCATACAGCTCACGCCGGGCAAACAGGCGGCTGGACACATTCACCGCGAGAAACGTCAGCGGTGCGCCGTCTGCCAGCCATTGGCACATCTGGCGGCAGGCCTGGTCCATGACCCAGGCGTCGATGTCGGCAATCAGCCCGGTGCGCTCGGCAATCGGGATGAATTCCCCCGGCGGCACCAGCCCGCGCTCCGGGTGCTGCCAGCGCACCAGGGCTTCGACGCCGATCATTCGGCTGTCTTGCAGGTCGTGCACTGGCTGGTAGTAAACCCGCAGCTCCTGCTGATCCAGGGCGCGGCGCAGTTCACCGGCCATTTCCACGCGGTGCTGGGCGTGGGCGGTAAGCTCTTCGGTGTACAAGGCGTAGCCTTCGCGGCCGGCGCTCTTGGCCTTGAACAACGCGGAGTCGGCGTTGCGCAGCAGTTGCTCGGCGCTCAGCGCGTCGCTGGGGAACAGGCTGATGCCGATGCTCACGCTGATAAACAGTTGATGGCCGTCGAAGATGACCGGTTCTTTCATCGCGTCGAGAATACGTTGCGCCAGGGCGGCGGCCTGGCCCACCTGTGGACAACTTTCCGCCAGCACCGCGAACTCGTCGCCGCCCAGGCGCGCCAGGGTCACGCCGGGGCCGAACAGGCCTTGCAGGCGCTCGCCGACGGCCTTGAGCAACTGGTCGCCGACGTTATGGCCGAGGCTGTCGTTGATGATCTTGAAATGGTCGAGGTCGAGCAGCAGCAAGGCGCAGCCACGTTTATGGATCTGCGCGGAGGCCAGGGCCTGTTCGGCACGATCGGTGAACAGCAGGCGGTTGGGCAGGTCGGTCAGCGGGTCGTGATGGGCCAGGTGCGCCAACTCGCTCTCGGAGTGCTTGATGGCGCTGATATCGGAGAACACCGCGACGTAGTGGCTGATATGGCCCTGCTCATCACGGATCACCCGGATGGTCTGCCACTGTGGGTAGATTTCGCCGCTTTTACGGCGGTTCCAGATTTCACCGCTCCATTCACCGTCACGTTCCAGCGTCTCGAACATCGCCTGGTAGAAACTGGCCGAGTGGCGCCCGGACTTGAACAGGCTCGGCTGGCGCCCCAGCACGTCTTCGCACTGGTAGCCGGTGATTTCGATAAAGGCCCGGTTGACGTGAACAATCAGCCCCTGGGCATCGGTGACCAGCACCCCTTCGCGGGTGCAATCGAACACGGCGGCGGCCTGGCGCAGGCGCTCGCGGTTTTCCTTCAGTGGCTGCTGGATCAGGTTCGCCCGGGCAAAGTGCGCGCAGAGCAGGTAGATCGCCAGGGCACTGAGGCTGACCCACAGGTAACCGCGTATCTGAAGCCAGCGGCCCAGCTCCACGGGTTCATCGATAAAGTTGATCAATACCTGATGGCTGAGCTGAATCCACACAATCGAAACCAGCAGGTACATCAGCCCGGCACGCAGGGCACCTCGGTATGAAAACAGCATATGTTCAGTAATCCTTACTAAAAAACCAGATTCGCCCTACAAAGGCTACGGATTATAGAATAAGAAACATCCAGTCACTCCTATCTGAAAGGGCGGCTGGTTTTATCTGTAGGCTTAGTGATAATGCGCAAGCTGGTTTTTTCTTTATCTGAGGGCCATACAGCCTATGTGGTACAACGGTTTTCTTGACTTGTCGGCCTGGCAACTGGTGGCAGTCACTCTGTTGATGACCCACGTGACCATTGTCGGGGTCACGGTCTATCTGCACCGCTATTCAGCCCACCGCTCCCTGGAGCTCAATGCTGGCCTGAAACACTTCTTCCGCTTCTGGCTGTGGCTCACCACGGCGCAGAACACCCGCGAGTGGACCGCTATCCACCGCAAACACCACGCCAAGTGCGAAACCGTCGACGATCCTCACAGCCCGGTGATCAAGGGCCTGTCCACCGTGCTGCGCAAAGGCGCCGAGCTGTATCGCGCCGAAGCCGAGAACCCCGAGACCCTGCGCATCTACGGCAAGAACTGCCCGGAAGACTGGATCGAGCGCAAGCTCTACACCCCGTACCCGCTGCTGGGCGTGGCGATCATGGGCGTGATCGACCTGCTGCTGTTCGGCACCATCGGCATCACCATCTGGGCCATCCAGATGATGTGGATCCCGTTCTGGGCTGCCGGCGTAATCAACGGCCTGGGTCATGCCATCGGCTACCGCAACTTCGAATGCCGCGACGCGGCGACCAACCTGATTCCCTGGGGCATCATCGTGGGTGGCGAAGAACTGCATAACAACCACCACACCTACCCCAACTCCGCCAAGCTGTCGGTGAAGAAGTGGGAGTTCGACCTGGGCTGGGCCTGGATCAAAGTGTTCAGCTTCCTGCGCCTGGCCAAGGTGCAACGGGTCGCGCCGATCGCCCACCGGGTCGAAGGCAAGGGCAGCCTGGACATGGACACCGCGATGGCGATCCTCAACAACCGCTTCCAGATCATGGCCCAGTACCGCAAGTTGGTGATTGGCCCGCTGGTCAAGCAGGAACTGGAGAAGGTCGATCACTCGGTGCGTCACCAATTCCATCGCGCCAAGCGCCTGCTGTCGCGGGAAACCAGCCTGCTGGATGACCGCCACCACGTGCGCATCCAGAGCATGCTGGAACACAGCCAGGCCCTGAAAGTGATCTACGAGAAGCGCCTGGCGCTGCAACAGATCTGGCTGAAAACCAGCACCAACGGCCACGACATGCTGGCGGCGATCAAGGAATGGGTGCACGAGGCCGAGGCGAGCGGGATTCAATCCCTGCGGGACTTTGCCCATCAGCTGAAGACCTATTCGCTGCGGCCTGCCGCGGTCTGATACGGCTGTAGCGAGCCGATTTTTTGTGGCAGGGGAGCTTCTGTGGCGAGGGAGCT
>NZ_JACARS010000141.1:0-7082 GCF_013386485.1 Pseudomonas sp. P7758
ACTGGCCACTGCTCAACGCCTTGCTCAACACCGCCAGCGGCGCGACCTGGGTTTCGTTGCACCACGGCGGCGGCGTCGGCATGGGCTTCTCCCAGCACTCGGGCATGGTGATTGTCTGCGACGGTACCGACGAAGCCGCCGAGCGTATCGCGCGCGTGCTGCACAACGACCCGGCGACCGGCGTGATGCGTCATGCGGATGCGGGCTACCAGATCGCCATCGACTGCGCCAAAGAGCAGGGCCTCAATCTCCCGATGATCAAATAACTAATGTGGGAGCGGGCTTGCTCGCGAATGCGGTGTATCAGTCACTGAAGTCGTTAGCTGACCCATCGCTTTCGCGAGCAAGCCCGCTCCCACATGTGATCTGCGTTTCACCCAAAAACAATCCATCAGAGGTTGAACATAAATGGCAGTAAAAGACGCTCGTGCAAGCACCACCCCGTTGATCGAAAGGCGTTCGATCGACTACATCCCGGAAGCGGAAAGACACGGCCGTCTATTGAGTCAGTTCACCCTGTGGTTGGGTGCCAACCTGCAAATCACTGCGATTGTCACCGGGGCCCTGGCCGTGGTGCTGGGCGGTGATGTGTTCTGGTCGTTGATCGGTCTGTTGATCGGTCAACTGCTGGGCGGTGGCGTCATGGCCCTGCATGCGGCGCAAGGCCCGCAACTGGGCTTGCCGCAGATGATCTCCAGCCGCGTGCAGTTCGGCGTGTATGGCGCGGTGATTCCCCTGGTGCTGGTGTGCCTGATGTACATCGGTTTTTCTGCCAGCGGCTCATTGCTGGCGGGGCAGGCGGTGGCGCAGTTGCTTCACGTTGAAGACTGGGTCGGCATCGTATTGTTCGCGGGGCTGATCATGGTGTTTACGATCTTCGGCTACCGGGTGATCCACGGCATCGGTCGCATCGCCAGCGTGCTGGGGGTGGTTGCCTTCGTGTACCTGTTCTACAGGCTGCTGGCCGGTAACGACATCGGTGCGTTGCTGGGCAACAAGCATTTTTCCCTCAGCAGTTTCCTGCTGGCGATTTCCCTCTCGGCGTCCTGGCAGATTGCGTTCGGCCCGTATGTGGCGGACTACTCGCGCTACTTGCCGCGCAGCACGCAGGCCTCGAAAACCTTCTGGGCCGTGGGCCTCGGTTCGGTGATCGGCGCGCAGGCTTCGATGGTGTTCGGTGTGTTTGCGGCAGCCCTGGCAGGCTCGCAATTCGCTCACCACGAAGTGTCGTTTATCGTCGGCCTGGGCGGCACCGGGATCGTCGCGGCGCTGCTGTATTTCAGCATCGCCTTCGGCAAGGTCACCGTCACCACCCTCAACGCCTACGGCAGCTTCATGTCGATCGCGACAATCATCAGTGGTTTCCGTGGCAGCCGGCATATCGGCAGTGGCACGCGGCTGTTGTACATCTTCGTGATGGTGTCGATTGCCGCCGCGCTGGCGTTGCTGGGCAAGGACTCGTTCCTCAAGGATTTCTCCGCGTTCATCCTGTTCCTGCTGGCGTTTTTCACGCCCTGGAGTGCGATCAACCTGGTGGACTTCTACTGCATCACCAAAGAGCGCTATGACATCCCGGCCCTGTCCAACCCCAACGGTCGCTACGGTCGCTGGAACCTGATGGGCATCAGCATCTACGTGTTCGGCGTGCTGATTCAGATGCCGTTCATCTCGACGCATTTCTACACCGGCCCACTGGTCGCGAGCCTGGGCGACACCGATATCTCGTGGATCATCGGGCTGGTGGTGCCGGCGGCGTTGTACTACTGGGCTGCGAAAAAATGGCACAGCCCGATTCCTGAGCGCCTCGTGCTGCCCGATGTGCAGGGCGCCGCTGCTCAACCTGCTTAACCAGAACCCGGTACGCATGACAAACAGCGAATTGAAACAGCAAAACTGGCGAAAACTTTCCTCAAGGGACATCCTGAACTCTGGCACGCATGGTGAGCGACAACGCAGCCAAGAAAATCGACGCGGCCTTGTAGGTTGAGCGTTTCCGGTTGCCGCCACAGGCAACCGGGCGTCCGGCCACAATCCACTGGATCGAGAGCACACTATGTTTCCTGAGAGTTTTACGTTTTCCATCGCCGACTGGGTCAACAGTTGGGTCGATGCGCTGGTGACCAACTACGGCGATGTGTTCCGGCACATCTCCGATACGTTGCTGTGGGCCATCGTTAACCTGGAAGGTTTGCTGCGCGCAGCGCCCTGGTGGTTGATGTTGCTGATTGTTGGCGGTATTGCCTGGCATGCCACTCGCAAGTGGTTCACCACCGTCGTGATCGTCGGCCTGCTGTTTCTGGTGGGCGCGGTCGGGCTGTGGGACAAGCTGATGCAAACCCTGGCGCTGATGATGGTGGCCACGGTGATCTCGGTGCTGATCGGCATTCCCCTGGGGATTCTGTCGGCCCGCAGCAACCGCCTGCGTTCGGTGCTGATGCCGCTGCTGGACATCATGCAGACCATGCCCAGCTTCGTGTACCTGATCCCGGTGTTGATGCTGTTCGGCCTGGGCAAGGTCCCGGCGATTTTCGCCACGGTGATCTACGCCGCACCGCCGCTGATTCGTCTCACCGACCTGGGCATTCGCCAGGTGGACGGTGAAGTCATGGAAGCGATCAACGCCTTCGGTGCCAACCGCTGGCAGCAACTGTTCGGCGTGCAACTGCCGCTGGCCCTGCCGAGCATCATGGCCGGGATCAACCAGACCACCATGATGGCCCTGTCGATGGTGGTGATCGCCTCGATGATCGGCGCCCGTGGCCTGGGTGAAGATGTACTGGTGGGCATCCAGACCCTCAACGTTGGACGCGGCCTTGAAGCCGGTCTGGCGATCGTGATTCTTGCCGTGGTCATCGACCGCATTACGCAAGCCTATGGTCGTCCACGGCATGAGGCGAGCAAATGACTACTGTCAGCAAAATTGAAGTCAAAAACGTATTCAAGATTTTCGGCAACCGCTCCAAGGATGCACTGGCGTTGATTGGCCAGGGCAAGAGCAAGGACGAGGTGCTGGCCGAGACCGGTTGCGTGGTGGGTGTGAACGACCTGTCCCTGAGCGTCGACACCGGTGAAATCTTCGTGATCATGGGGCTGTCGGGTTCCGGCAAGTCGACCCTGGTGCGTCACTTCAACCGGCTGATCGACCCTACCAGCGGTGCGATCCTGGTGGACGGTGAAGACATCCTGCAACTGGACATGGAAGCCTTGCGCCAATTCCGCCGGCACAAGATCAGCATGGTGTTCCAGAGCTTTGGCCTGCTGCCTCACAAGAGTGTGCTGGACAACGTTGCCTACGGCCTGAAAGTGCGTGGCGAAACCAGGCAAGTGTGCGCCGAGCGTGCGCTGCACTGGATCGAAACCGTGGGCCTCAAGGGCTATGAAAACAAATACCCGCATCAACTTTCCGGCGGCATGCGTCAGCGTGTAGGCCTGGCCCGGGCGCTGGCGGCCGACACTGACATCATCCTGATGGACGAGGCGTTCAGTGCGCTCGACCCGCTGATCCGTGCCGAGATGCAAGACCAGTTATTGGAGCTGCAAAAGACCCTGCACAAGACCATCGTGTTCATTACCCACGACCTCGATGAGGCGGTGCGCATCGGCAACCGCATTGCGATCCTCAAGGACGGCAAGCTGATCCAGGTCGGCACGCCCCGCGAGATTTTGCATTCACCGGCGGATGAGTACGTGAACCGGTTTGTCCAGCGGCGGGTGGCGGTGGTTTGATCCGATATTTGTGATGAGTTGGCTGAGGCTATCGCAGGCAAGCCAGCTCCCACATTTGGAATGCGTTTCCCCTGTGGAAGCTGGCTCGCTTGCGATGAGGCCAGTGAAGCTGCACAACAATTGCGAATTTCATGAAGAGGTCAACGATGTCCCAGGCTGAAAAAATCATCATCGCCGACGCCCCGATGCGTTGGCAGGACGTGGTCGCCGTGGCTCGCCACGGTGCGATCCTCGAACTCTCGGGCCAGGCCTGGGCTCGCATCGACAATGCCCAGGCCATCGTCCAGCGCATCGTCACCAGCGGCGAGCGCGCCTACGGCATCAACACCGGCCTGGGCGCCTTGTGCAACGTGTCGCTCAAGGACGAACAACTGAGCCGGCTGTCGCGCAATACCCTGCTCAGCCATGCCTGCGGCGTCGGTGCGCCACTGAGTGTGGAGCAAACCCGCGCGATCATTTGTGCGGCAATCATTAACTACAGCCACGGCAAATCCGGCTTGCATCCGCAGGTGGTGCATTCGCTGCTGGGGCTGCTCAACCATGGCATCACGCCGCAAGTGCCGTCCCAGGGGTCCGTGGGTTACCTGACCCACATGGCGCACATTGGCGTCGCCTTGCTCGGCGTCGGCGACGTCAGCTATCGAGGCCGTATCGTTCCCGCACACCAGGCGCTGGCTGAAGAAGGTTTGCAGCCGGTAGTGCTTGGCGCCAAGGACGGGCTGTGCCTGGTCAACGGCACGCCGTGCATGACCGGCCTCAGCAGCCTGGCCCTGGCCGATGCGCACCGCCTGCTGCAATGGGCCGACGTGATCGGTGCCATGAGCTTCGAAGGCCAGCGCGGCCAGATCGACGCCTTCGACGAAGAAATCATCGCGCTCAAGCCGCACCCGGGCATGCAGCAAGTGGGCATCAACCTGCGCGCGTTGCTGGACGGCAGCGAAGTGATCGCCAGCAGCAAAGGCATTCGTACCCAGGACGCCCTGAGCATCCGTTCGATTCCCCAGGTGCACGGCGCCGCCCGCGACCAACTGGAACACGCCACCCGGCAGATCGAAACCGAACTCAACGGCGCCACCGATAACCCGCTGGTGCTCGGCACGCCAGACAACTACCGCGTGGTGTCCCAGGCCAATCCCCACGGGCAGTCCGTGGCCCTGGCGGCAGACATGCTGGCCATCGCCATGGCCGAAATCGGCTCCATCGCCGAGCGTCGCCTGGACCGTCTGATCAACCCGCACGTCAGTGGTTTGCCGGCGTTCCTGGTAAGCAACCCCGGGGTCAACTCCGGGATGATGATCGTGCAGTACGTCGCCGCCTCGCTGTGCGGGCAAAACCGCCAGTTGGCGCAACCGGCGGTGCTCGACAACTTCGTCACCTCGGGCCTGCAGGAAGACCACCTGAGCATGGGCACCAACGCCGCGCTGAAGCTGTATTCGGTGCTGGAAAACGTCACCCAGATCCTCGCCATCGAGTACTTGCTGGCGGCCCAGGCGTTCGAGTTCCTCCAGGAGCAACGCTTCGGCGCCGGCACCGATGCCGCCTGGCGTTTGCTGCGCGAACACGTCCCGGCCTACGACCAGGACCGCTGGCTGGCGCCAGACATCGCAGCCACCGCCGCGTTGCTCAAGGACGCCGATTTACTGCAACGCACGCTACCGAATTTGCACTGACCTTTTCCCAA
The DNA here is from genome assembly GCF_013386485.1 of Pseudomonas sp. P7758. NCBI lineage: Bacteria > Pseudomonadati > Pseudomonadota > Gammaproteobacteria > Pseudomonadales > Pseudomonadaceae > Pseudomonas > Pseudomonas sp. P7758. The sequence continues at coordinate 5,408 of NZ_JACARS010000141.1, forward strand.
CAATAACCAGCGTGCCAAGCCGACTGATCCTCTAAAAGAGCACAGCGGCGGATAACGGAAGCATCCGGAGCGACTGGTAGTTAACAACACTCTCAAAAGGAGCATGAATGTGACTGCGCTAAACCTGATTCCAGGCCAACTGAGCCTTGCCCAACTGCGGGCCATCTACCAGCAGCCGGTAACCCTCAGTCTGGATGACAGCGCCTCGGCCCAGATCGAAGCCAGTGTCGCCTGTGTGGAGCAGATTCTCGCCGAGAACCGCACCGCCTACGGCATCAACACCGGTTTCGGCCTGCTGGCCTCGACCCGCATTGCCAGCGAAGACCTGGAAAACCTCCAGCGTTCCCTGGTGCTGTCCCACGCCGCCGGCGTCGGTGAGCCCATCAGCGATGCGCTGGTACGGCTGGTCATGGTGCTCAAGGTCAACAGCCTGAGCCGGGGCTTTTCCGGGATTCGCCGGCAGGTCATCGACGCGCTGATCGCCCTGATCAATGCCGAGGTCTACCCGCACATTCCGCTGAAGGGTTCGGTGGGCGCCTCCGGTGACCTGGCGCCATTGGCCCACATGTCGCTGGTGCTGTTGGGCGAAGGCAAGGCTCGCTACAAAGGCAAATGGCTGGAAGCTACCGAAGCGCTGAAAGTTGCCGGCCTGACGCCGCTGACCCTGGCGGCCAAGGAAGGCCTGGCGCTGCTCAACGGCACCCAGGTTTCCACCGCTTATGCATTGCGTGGGCTGTTCGAGGGCGAAGATCTGTTCGCCGGTGCCCTGGCCTGTGGCGCCCTGACGGTGGAAGCCGTGCTGGGTTCGCGCTCGCCGTTCGACGCACGCATTCACGCTGCCCGGGGCCAACGCGGCCAGATCGACTCTGCGGCCGCTTATCGCGCCCTGCTGGGTGAAAGCAGCGAAGTGTCGCAATCCCACGAGAACTGCGACAAGGTCCAGGACCCGTACTCCCTGCGTTGCCAGCCACAAGTCATGGGCGCCTGCCTGACCCAGTTCCGCCAGGCGGCCGAAGTACTGGTGGTGGAAGCCAACGCCGTGTCGGATAACCCGCTGGTGTTCGCGGCTGAAGGTGACGTGATTTCCGGTGGCAACTTCCACGCCGAACCGGTGGCCATGGCGGCGGACAACATGGCGCTGGCCATCGCGGAAATCGGCTCCCTGAGCGAGCGTCGCATCTCGTTGATGATGGACAAGCACATGTCGCAACTGCCGCCATTCCTGGTGGGCAATGGCGGTGTGAACTCCGGCTTCATGATCGCCCAGGTGACGGCGGCGGCATTGGCCAGCGAGAACAAGGCACTGGCGCATCCCCATAGCGTCGACAGCCTGCCGACGTCAGCCAACCAGGAAGACCACGTGTCGATGGCCCCGGCGGCGGGCAAGCGCCTGTGGGAAATGGCCGAGAACACCCGCGGTGTGCTGGCGGTGGAATGGTTGGCGGCTTGCCAGGGCCTGGACCTGCGCAATGGTTTGAAAACCTCGCCGGCGCTGGAAAAGGCGCGCGGGATCCTGCGCAGCAAAGTCGCGTTTTATGAGAAGGACCGCTTCTTTGCGCCGGACATCAATGCCGCCAGTGAGCTGCTGGCAACGCGTTGCCTGAACGAGCTGGTGCCGGCGAAACTGCTGCCGAGCCTCTAAGGACATCGAACCCCTCTTTGTGGCGAGGGAGCT
>NZ_JACARS010000142.1:0-73679 GCF_013386485.1 Pseudomonas sp. P7758
ACCCCGACCCGCCGCTGATACCGTGGGCAAAGATGAACAGCGCCGCGAACGAAGCGAAGGGAAACGCCAGCAGCCATCCCGTGGCGCCCTTGTCAATCAATGCCCCCACGATCCCGTACACCACCAGCACCGCCACCAGCCGCGCGATAAAGCCCACCTGGCTCTCTTGCCACATGCTCTTCATCACTAGGAACAGGCCCAGATACAGGCCCAGGACCAGCAACCCTGCGAATGGATAAGCCAGCCAGTGAATAAGGGATATCTCCCGCACGAAGTTATCGGTCAGCAGCACGCCGGCGATGTAGCCCAACAGCACCAGCACGGTGTAAAACGCCGCCCTCGCCTGCCACAACGCGCCGAAAGTAGCGCCACCGATCAACATGCACAGGGGCAGCAACAGCAAATAGACCGGCCAGTCCTTGCCGCCCGCAACCGCAACCAGCACCACGGTGACAACAACCACCGCCATCAGGGCCCGGCGCCAAGGGAGTTTTTCGGCGCCCATCAATACCCCGACCACCCCGCCAAACATAAATGCCAGGAGTACCGCATACGCTTCAGGCGGAAAACCGGCCTTGGCCACCTCGGGCAAGTTGCCGCCGTCCACCAATAGCGTCAGGTCGTCCACCGCCTGCTGCACGCCGCCGGCGTAATCGCCCTGGCGAAAGGCCGGGGTGATGTGTTCTTCGATGATGCGGTGGGCCAGCAGGTCGGTGACCACGCCTTCCAGGCCGTAACCGACTTCGATCCTAACCTTGCGATCGTCCTTCGCCACCAGCAGCAGGATGCCGTCGTTGACGTCCTTGCGCCCCAGTTTCCAGGCACGGAACAGTTGGTTGGCGAAGTCCTCGATGCCAACGCCCTGGGTGCTCGGCAGCAGCATCACCGCCACCTGTGCGCCCTTGCGTTGTTCGAGACCGGCGAGTTGCGTGGTCATACGCAATTGAGTGGCGGCGTCGAGGGTGTGGGTCAGGTCGATCACGCGCTGGTCCAGCGCAACCGTGACCGGCGCCGGGGGAACGGTATCGGCCCACACCTGCGAGCCGGAAACGATCAGTAGCAAGCCCAAGACACATTGCCGTAGGAACACCATCATGTTTTGTTACCTGAAGTTTCATCCTGAATCGGCCGACTTTACCCTATCGACGCTATAAACAGGTGACCCGACGCCACCGACTATCTAGACTTACGCCACCCCCACACACGCCCTACACGAGAACGCCATGGACCTTCAGCAGCGCAACAACGTCAGGGTGTATGGCAGCGGTCCCACGACCCTGGTTTTCTCCCATGGCTTCGGGTGTGATCAAACCATGTGGAATTATCTGTTTCCTCACTTCACCGGCCGTTTCCGCGTCGTGCTGTATGACCTGGCGGGGGCTGGCCAGTCCGATCTGGGCGCGTACGACAGCGAAAAATACAGCTCACTCGCCGGCTATGCCCATGACCTGGGCGAGATTGTTGATGAATACGCCGCGGGCCCGGTGGTGCTGGTGGGGCACTCCGTCAGCGCCATGATCGGCGCCCTGGCCGATCGCCAGGCGCCCGGAACAATCGCCGCCCATGTGATGATCGGTCCTTCGCCCTGCTATATCGATTCCGGTGACTACACGGGCGGGTTCACCCTCGACGATATCCATTCGTTGCTCGATACCCTCGACAGCAATTACCTCGGCTGGTCCAGCACCATGGCCCCGGTAATCATGGGCGCACCCGGGCAACCTGCACTCGGCGAAGAACTGACCAACAGCTTCTGCCGCACCGAGCCCGACATCGCCAAGCGCTTCGCACGGGTGACGTTCCTGTCGGACAACCGCCAGGACATCGCCGGCCTGATGACCCCCACCCTGATTCTGCAATCCACCGACGACTTGATCGCACCGGTCTGCGTGGGTGAATACCTGCACGCGGCGTTGCCCGCCAGCACGTATTGCCTGGTCGATAACGTGGGGCATTGCCCGCACATGAGCGCACCCGGCGCCTGTTCAGCGGCCATGGACAGTTTCCTGTTGCCATGGGTGGGTGCCGATGCCAGCCGATAACCTGTCGTTGCCGGACTCTCAACGTTTGTTCGACGGTGCGCCCTGCGCCTTGGTAGTCACCCGGGAAGACGGCACCATCGTGCAGGCCAACCAGTGCTTCAGCGACTGGACCGGCTTCAGCATCGATGAGTTGAAAGAACGACGGTTCCAGGACTTGCTGACGATGGGCGGGCGGATCTTCCATCAGACGCACTTGGGGCCACTGATGAAAATGCAGGGCTCCATCGCCGAAGTGAAACTCGACCTGCTGCACCGTGACCGGCGCACCGTCACGGTATTGCTCAACGGCGTCAGGCACGAACATGCCGGTATTGCCTACAACGAACTGGCCCTTTTCGGCACCACCGACCGCGACAAGTACGAGCGCGAGCTGCTCAACGCCCGCAAACTGGCTGAAGCCTTGCTGCAGGAAAAGACCGCCGCTGAAGTCGCGCTGCATCAGGCCCAGGCCGAACTGAGCAGCGCCTATGAAATCGCCCAGCGCCGGGCGCTGTTTGCCGAGCAGATGGTCGCGATTGTCAGCCATGACCTGAAGAATCCCCTTACCGCGATCAAGATGGCCTCGGAGTTCCTCGCCCGTGGCGAGCGCAGCCCCAAGGAGCGCCAACTCCTGGGGCATATCGGCCTGTCCACCGAACGGGCGCAGCGGATGATCGCCGACTTGCTGGACTTCACCCAGGCCAGAGTCGGCCAGGGCATCAGCATCAATCCCGTAGCACTCGACCTGCACGCCGTCACCCGTGACAGTCTCGACGAGTTGCGGGTGGCGTTCCCCACGGCGACCCTCGAACATCACGCCACGGGCAGCGCCCGCACGTTCCTGGATGCCGACCGCATACAACAAATCATCGGCAACCTGGTGGCCAACAGCGTGGCGTACGGCGACCTGCAACAGCCGATTACCGTCACCTCGCACCAGGACGCGCAAGAGAGCCGGCTCTCGGTGCATAACCACGGCCCGGCCATTCCCGAAGCGTTGATGGCTGGCTTGTTTGAGCCCATGACCCGAGGCACGGAGCAGGACAGTGAGGTGCGTAGCGTTGGCCTGGGGCTGTTTATCGTGCGGGAAATTGCCAAGGCCCATGATGGAGGTGTTTCGGTGAGCTCAAGCCCGGACCGGGGCACCACCTTCAGTGTGCACTTTCCATTGCGCCACCCATGAGCGCGGCAGCCACAGTGCCGTGAACAACGGTTTGGACAGCCCCCGTCAACACCACGCCGCCACGCCCATCCCAATGCACCGTCACGGTACCGCCATCGCATTGCACGTCGACGGTGTCATCCAGCAGCCCACGACGAATCCCGTTGACCACCGCGCCACAACAGCACGAGCCCGAGCCTTGCGGGACACCGCCGCCCCGTTCCCAGATGCGCAGGCGGATATGACCCCGGTCGAGTACCTGCACGAAATGCACGTTGGTCTTGTTGGGGAACAGCGGGTGGGTTTCCAACGACGGCCCAAGCGTCGCGATATCGACCGCCGCCAGGTCGTCGACAAAGAAGGTGCAATGCGGGTTGCCCATGCTGCACGCCGCCGGGTCGCCCTCCAGCGGCAAGCGTTCGGTGTCCATCGCCTGCGCCAGCGGAATTTTTTCCCAGCCCAATGAAGGCAGCCCCATGTCCACCGACACCCGCTGTCCCGATTCGCGCACGCACGTCAGCAGCCCCCGGTTGGTTCGCAGCACGAGGGTGGCAGTGCCGGCTTCGCGCATCAGCATGTCTGCAACCCCGCGGGTGGCGCTGCCGCAGGTGTCGAGCGGGGTGCCGTTGGGGTTCCAGAATGTGATACGGGCGGCCGCGTCAGTGCAGTCGAGCACCACGGCCAATTGATTGAAGCCGATGCCGCGATGACGGTCACCCAGGCGGCGGGCGATTTCAGCGGTGATCGGGTCATCCTGGCCGCGCCGGTCGATCACGATGAAATCATCACCGTGGGCGTGCATCTTCACGAACTGCAAAGTCATGGGGCGTCCTGTTCTCGACCGGGCAAGGCCTGCAAGGATAGAGGGCTGGCGGGTATTTCATCAAATTTCCATCACGGGCATGGTAGCGTGGCTGCGCCCCGATCGGGTCAATCCATCCCTGAGGAACAGCATGCTCCAACGCCCTCTGCACACCGTGGCCCTCGCCGCGCTGCTCGCCGCGTTCGCCAACGCCGCCTTTGCCGCGCCCCAGGTGCTGAGTGCCTGCCAGCCCGCCACCTCGAATCCGACCTCCAAATCACTGCTGGCTGCCGCCCAGCGCCACCTCGGCGACCAGCCCGACGCCCTGCCCCATCTGCACACCGAAGGTACCCTGCCGAACCACGGCATCCGCGAGCAAAGCATCGCCGCAGAGAAGGATTGGCCAGTCATGCGCCAAGCGGCCCTGGCCTGGCGCCTGAGCCGTGACACGCGCTACCTCAAGCAAGTGGATGACTACCTGAGCGCGTGGGCCAGCACCTACCAGCCGGACTTCAACCCGATCGACGAAACCAACCTCGACATGCTGATCAGCGCCTACGCCCTTACCGTCAGCGACCTTCGCCCCCAGACCCGCGACGCCACCCGCGCGCTGCTGACCAACCTGGGCAATGGCTATATCGAGCGCATCAAGCAGTTCCACGGCGAAAAGAAAGCCACCAACACCAATAACTGGCAGAGCCACCGCGTAAAACTGGTCACGGTGGCCGCCGCCGCACTGGGCGACCGCGAGATGCTCGAACAGGCCTTCCAGCTGTTCCGGCAACAGATCAACGACAACGTACTGCCCGACGGCTCGGTGAGCGACTTCCAGGACCGTGACGCCCTGCACTATGTGGTCTACGACCTGGAGCCGCTGGTGCAGGCCGCGCTGGCGGCCAAGCCCTACGGCATTGGCGGCAACTGGCTGGACGTCACCGCGCCCCACGGTGGCTCGCTGAGCGAAGCACTGGACTGGCTGGCGCCGTATGCCAAAGGCCAGCGCAGCCACGAAGAGTTCGTGCATACCCACGTGCAGTTTGACCGGGACCGGGCCCGCGTAGGTGAGCCTGGCTACAGCGGCGAATGGAACCCGAAAAGCAGCAATACGCTGTACTGGCTGGCGGCGCAGTTGGACGCCCGGTATCTGCCAGTGGCCGAACAACTCGCGCCCAAGCCTTCGGACTGGATCAGCGCCTGTTATTTGAAGTGAGTCGCCCCGTAGACTGAGCCGACTCACCCCTTCGAAGGATCGACCATGCTTATTGTGTTCAGCGGCCTGCCCGGCACCGGGAAGACCACGATTGCCAAGGCCCTTGCCGGCCAATCCGTCGCCGTGTATCTGCGCATCGACACCATCGAGCAGGCCATCCGCGACGCAGGGGTCCTGGAGCAAGGTGTGGGCAGCAGCGGTTACCAGGTGGCCAATGCGCTGGCGTTGAGCAACCTGTTGCTGGGCCGCACGGTTGTCGTCGATTGCGTTAACCCGGTGGCTGAAAGTCGTCAGGCGTGGAGCGACACCGCGCTAAGCGCCGATACGCCGCTGGTGAATATCCAGGTGGTGTGCTCCGACCCACACGAACACCAACGTCGCGTGGAGTCACGCACCAGCGATATTCCGGGGCTCACGCCGCCCACCTGGCAGTCCGTCCTGGCCCATGAATATGAGCCATGGGCCGAGTCGCCATTGACCGTCGATACGGCGCGCTTGCCTCCCCATGAGGCGCTGACGATGATCAACGCACAGCTAAGCGCCTAGAGCGCACTCTCCATCGCCTTCATCAACACCGGGTCGCGCCCGTAAATGTCCGGCGCGTAGAGCAACGCGCCCTTGCCATCGACCTGCACCGTCCAATACCCCAGCAGCACCGGTACCGGCGTCGCGAGCCGGAACTCGTGGGTGGTTTCCGTCGCCAGCAATTCTTCGGTGCGGATCTTCTCCGCCGGGCTCACCAGCAAGTCGCGCAACAGCAGCGGCTGCTCAACCCTCACACATCCCGAACTGAAGGCCCGCGGGCCCTTGGAGAACAGCGGCTGGCTCGGCGTGTCGTGCAAGTACACCGAATACGGGTTGGGAAAGCGCAGCACGATCCGGCCCAGCGGGTTGCGCGGGCCGGCGCCCTGGCGCAGCAGGATGTTGCCGGGGTGCGACCAGTCGACCTGTTCCGGTGCCAGCGGGTTGCCCTGGCTGTCGAGCACTTGCAGGTTCTGCTGGCGCAGGTATTCGGGGTTCAGGCGGATCGCCGGCAGCTTGTCCTCGCGCATGATGGTGGGCGGGATGGTCCAGGTGGGGTTCAGGGTCAGCCGGGTGATGCGCGACTTCAGCAGCGGCGTCTGGCGGTCGGCGCGGCCGACTTGCAGGCGGGTTTGCCACACGGGCACGCCGCCCTGGTAGAAGCTCAGTTGCGCTGCTGCCACGTTCACCAGCACGCCCTCGGGTTCCAGGTCCCGGGACAGCCAGCGAAACCGTTCAAGGTTGATGCGCAATTGTTCGCGGCGAATCGCCGGGCTGATGTTCAGCTCGGTGACCGTGCCGGGGCCGATCACGCCGTCGGCTTGCAGGGAATGGCTTTGCTGGAAGGTCTTGACCGCGTTGACCAACTCGCCACGGTATTGCGTCCCCGCGGAGGTGGCGCTCAGGTAGCCGCCATTGACCATTCGCCGCGCCAGTTGCGGCACCCGCGAATCGTCCATGCCCGGGCGCAACAACGGGCCGCTGGCCACGGCTTCCCAATGCTGCAACGGTTGCTGGCGCAAGGCGGCGTAGGCACTGCGCAGGCCAAGGTATAGCGGCGCGCTCGGGCGGGCCTGGTCGAAGGCTTGGGCGACGTTCTGCATGCCGGCCTCGGCCATGGCCAGCAATTGGGTGTCGGGGTCCGGGGCAGGTTGCGAATGCCAGACGGGCTCGAAGCGCGACTGCTGCAAGCGGCCGAAATGCAGGTCCTGCAGGGCTTGCAGGTACTGCTGGCTGGTACCGATGTCGATGCACAGCACGTTCCCCGTGGCATCCGCCGGGGGCAGTCTATAGTGAGTCGGGTCAAGGCCATCGTCGGCCAGCAACTGCAGTTGGGCTAGCAATGCGGCGCGGCGATCCCCCTCGGACCACAGCACCACGTCGCCCTGCTGCTGATAAAACGCCTGCAGACGCGCCAGGGAAGGCGCATCGACCTGCCCGGCCGGGCCTGGGCAAACGGTCGACAATTGCGAGAGCGCCAATTGCACCGGGGCCGGCGACACCACCAACAGGTCTTCGGCTGTCGCGACCAGCGGTGCAACGAGCAGGCAAATGCTCAAGTAACATGCGTGTTTTTTGAACAATCGCTTAGCTCCCATCCACGGCGGAGATGCTTTATACATGCTGACCTTTTGCTGCCGACTCGGCCTGATCATCTCGACCTTTGCCTCGCTGAGCACCGTTGCGCTCGCAGACACGGGTAAACCTCTTACTCTGTATAGCAGCCTCGCCCACGCCGCTCCAGAACTCAACCCCGATGTACTGAAAAGAGCCTTGAGCGCCATGCAATGCGCGGTGGGCAATGGCATCGAACAGTCCGACCGGCTGGCGGTGATCGACTATTCCCAACCTTCGACCGCTCGTCGCCTATGGATCTTCGACCTGCGCAAGAAGACATTAGTGCTGCGGGATTTGGTGGCCCACGGACAAAAATCCGGGGAAAACTTCGCCACCCAGTTCTCCAACCGTGAAGGCAGTTACCAGTCCAGCATTGGCTTGTTCCGCACCCAGGAGAGCTACGAAGGCGCCCACGGCTACTCGCTGCGCATGGACGGCCTGGAGCCGGGTTTCAATGACCGTGCACGGGACCGCGCCATCGTGATCCATGCCGCCGACTATGTAAGCCCGTTGTGGAGCAAGCGCGAAGGCCGTATCGGCCGCAGCCAGGGCTGCCCCGCCGTACGCCCGCAGGTAGCGCGCCAAGTGGTGGACAAACTCAAGGACGGCCAGTTCATGTTTTCATGGTACCCCGACCAGCGCTGGCTGAAGTCCTCGGCTTACCTCAACTGCAAGCCGCGCCAGATGGCGAGTGCCGGTACGGTCAAAGGCGGTTGATGCTCTCGCTGTTGCCGTGCACCATGCGGCTCACGCCACCAGGAACTCCACCGTGTTCCTGGGCTTGATGAGAGAGAGAACCTGAGATGCTTTTACATCAATCCACCTGGATCGAGATTGGCCAGTTTCTGGAACGCAGCCGCAGCATCGTGATTCCCATCGGCTCCAACGAACAACACGGCCCCACCGGCCTGTTGGGCACCGACTGGATGTGCCCGGAAATCATTGCCCATGAAGCGCAGAAGAACGCCGACATCCTGATCGGCCCGACCTTCAACATCGGCATGGCCCAGCACCACCTGGGCTTCCCGGGCACCATTTCCCTGCGCCCTTCGACCTTTATCGCGGCGATTGGCGATTGGGTACGTTCGTTGGCAGGCCATGGTTTCGAGAAGATCCTGTTTCTCAATGGCCACGGCGGCAATATTGCCTCGATCGAAGCGGCGTTCTCCGAGCTGTATGCCGAGGCCAGCTTCAGCGGGCGCCCGTCGGGTTATGCGCTGAAACTGTGCAACTGGTGGGACCTGGAAGGCGTGAACGAACTGGCGCACCAGCAGTTCCCGGTGGGCCACGGCAGCCATGCCACGCCGTCGGAGATCGCCGTGACCCAATGGGCCTACCCGGACGCAATCAAGTCGGCAGACTACTCGCCGCAAATCGCCAACACCGGCCCGATTCGCGAAGCCCGCGACTTCCGCGCGCGTTTCCCGGATGGGCGCATGGGTTCAGACCCGGCGCTGGCCACCCCGCAAAAAGGCGGTGAGTTGGTGGCGTTGGCGGCCAAGGGGTTGGTGAAAGCGGTCGAGACGTTCAGCAGCGAGCCAAAGCCGAGCTGAATCATTCGCTCAAGACAATGAAGATCAACTGTGGGAGCTGTCGAGCTTTAGCGAGGCTGCGATGGGATCACCTCGGTGTCACTGTCAGACCGCAGTGATGCTATCGCAGCCTCGCTGGGGCTCGACAGCTCCCACAGACTGGCCCCAGTCGATTACAGGCAATCCTGCGCCGCATGCTCGAACCGCGACGGCTTGAACGTCGATGCCAACGGCTTGCGCTCGTACAGGAACACCTTGCCGCCGTCCTGGGACTTGTAGACTTCGAGGATGTTGTCCGCGGCGATCTTGCTGCTCACCACGATCCGGGCATGCCGCGAATTCTGCGTGACCGTGGAGGTCATGCCGTTTTTCTCGAACTTGGGCACCACGCACTGCACGTAGGCTTCAGGGTCCTTGGCGGTTTGCAGGGTGAGGGTTGGGGCATTGGGGGCGGATGCACAGCCCGTCATCAATAAAGAAGCAGAAGCCATCGCTGGCACTAACAACACGCGCATAAAAATTCCTGAAAAATAAACGAAGTGGGCTAACCGGCAGCGACCAACGCCTTGAGCGAGGCATCGAACTGCTTTAATGCGTTCAACTGAACGTCGCGCTGCTGCCCAATCTGTGCAGCGATCTGGGGCGCCGTTTTGTCATGTACCCACACATTAGGCAAGTGCATTTGCATCGAACCCTCGGCTTTGGCGATGTATTGCAGGTCAAGGTCATAGAACTTGGCAACAAACCGCGCTTCCACCCGATCATTACGCTGGGTCAGCAATTGGTTGTAGGTATCTAGCATCACCACCACATCCGGGTGCGCCTGCAACAGCGCATCAAGGTTGTCGTAACGGGTGACCGAGGCAAAGGTGTGCCGCAACGAAGCCATCAGCCAGTCAATCGCCAGGTCCGGGTCGGAACTGTCGACGAAGGCCTGGCGAATCTGCTCGTCCAGCTGGCCCTTGGCACCATTGACCGCCATGGCGTGGTAGCGCGCCAGGTACTCAAGGTTGTCGAGGGTGTTGTCGCTGTAGAGCACGCCGACCGATTGCGAATGCTGCAACCCGACCGGGCTGGCGACGATTGGCGCCAGGTGGCTGGCTTGAACCCCCCCGGCCGACGCAGAGCCAACCATTGTGCTCATCAGCAGCGCCACCAGGGCCAAACCGGTAAAAGTCCTCATCGCAGGGTCCTTGCACATCATGTTCAATGATGGCAATTGTCCTCCTTTTTCAGAAAAACAGAACTCGCAATACTTGATGGTGACTATTATCTAGAGCAATAGTGTCGTGCAGGCCGCCTCACACAAAATGATAAGGAACGCCTATGAAGCCCCACCAGAAAACCTTCGATCGCATCCGTGAAGCTGTGCTTCCGGAGTTTCGCGAGCGGGTTGCCGATTACCTGGTCGACTATGAGGAAGTGCTGCTGGACAACGCCGCCGAACCGGAAGTGGTCTACGCGATTGCCCAGCAATTGCGTGGCTACTTGCGCGGCTTGAACACCACCCGGGTGCTGGGCATGGCCGACTGGGAAGACCTTGACCGCCGGGTGGTGCAAAGCTGGCTGGTGCTGCTCAAAGCCGAATAGCACCGCGCCTCAAGCTCAGCGTATATCCACGCGATAACGGAAATGTTCGGCGTGGCCACGGCCGCGTCGCAACTCCAGGGGTTGGCCGGCGTAATCCCGGGCCAGCCGCTCGATCACCATCACCGGGCTGCCCACCGGCACCTGCAACCAGCGGGCCCACACGTCATCGATGGACTCGGCGGTGAGGGCTTCCTCGGCAGAAGCGACTACTTGCCCGCAGACTTCTTCGTAAGTGGGGTACAACAGCAATCCCTGCCGGGTCAGATCCACGTCCAGCAGCGCCTGGAACCGCTCGCGCGGCAGCCAGATTTCCTCGGCCAGCACTGGCCCGGTGTCCAGCACATGTACCCGCACGATGCAGATTACCGGCGCATCCGCTGCCAGCCCCAGCACCTCGCTCACCGACAACGGCGCCTTCACCGGCTTGACCGACAGGATCCGGCTCTGCGGCAGCTGACATTCACCGCCCGGGCCCTGGAAGCGGAAACACCGGAACAACGACGACTGAAACTTCGGGCGGCGCACAAACGTACCACGGCCCTGCTGGCGCTCCAGAATGCCCTCGCCCACCAATGCCTCGATCGCTTTACGCACGGTGCCGGTAGACAACTGGTACTGGGTGGACAACACCGCTTCAGGGGGAATAGCCGCACCGGCACGCCAGTGATTATTGGCAATCTGCTCAATCAGATGATCCCGAAAACGCTGATACAACGGCAGGCGGGAGTCACTCGACAGTATATTCATGGATCAGGATTCACTTAGTAATTAAGGAGGTGACTACAGCGACGGTCGTGCCTGCTTGACCCATTCCTGGACCGAAGGCCGTTGCCATTGGTGCTGGGCATACGCCACCAGGTTGGCGGGCACGCTGTCACCGTTGAGGATCAGCCGATTGAGCATCACGGCCAGGTCCACGTCGGCAATCGACCACGCGCCGAACAGGTAGTCGCGGCCGTCGGCCAACAGCGCCTGCGCCGCGTTGATCAGCGTGTGGGCCGCTGCTTCAGCAACCGGCGACAGCGGGTCGCCCTTGAGCCCGTAAAACACCACCAGGGTCGAACGTTCCTGCCGAATCGGCATCAAGTCACTGCGCAACCACGCCTGCACCTGCCGCGCCCTCGCCCGCTGGCGGGGTTCGGCCGGGTACACCGGCACCTGCGGGAACACATCCTCCAGGTACTCGGTAATCGCCGATGACTCGGACAGCGCAAACTCACCCTGCACCAGGGTCGGCACGCGCCCCGTCAGCGACAAGTGCGTGTACGCGTCAGTCTGGTTCTCGGCCGTGTCGAGGTTCAACGTGAGCAGTTCAAATTCAAGGCCCTTTTCCCGCAGGGTCACAAACACCGACATCGCGTAGGGACTGGTGAAATGGGCGTCAACGTACAGGCTCAGCGGGCGATGGTTCACGGCGACATCTCCTTGGTGGGAGCACCACACTACGAGATCGCGCCGCGCAAATGAAATGCGCGGTTTTTATGGGGGCATTCCTGGCTGGAATACCATCGATAATGGCAATACTATGGCCCCTTGAACCCCACCCGTAACGCCCCGAAAAGCGGATCAAGGAACGATCACTAGATGAAACAAGCGGTTGTCGTCATCCACGGAATCGGCGAGCAGCGCCCGATGGATACCCTGCGTGGCTTCGTCGAAGCGGCGATCCCGGCGGACACCCCCGAGGCGACGCCTTTCTACTGGAGCAAACCCGACCGGTTTTCGCGCAACTTCGATTTGCGCGTGTTGAAGTCGGCGGGTCGCAACACCACCGATTTCTACGAGTACTACTGGGCCCACAAGATGCAGGGCACCAAGGTCGGGCACCTGCTCAGTTGGCTATGGGACATTTTCAAGCGCCCGCGCCGGGATATCCCGACGGCCATCGTGCCGATCTGGCGCGCCACGCGCTGGGCCTTGCTGGCCCTGCTCGTGCTGCTGGTCAGCGGAACCCTGGCGACGCTGTATGGCCGATTCCCCCACAGCGACAACCCCTTCGCCCTGATCCCGGTGCTGCTGGCGGTGATCGGCCTGGCCCTGAAGTACTCGGCACTGTCATACCTTGGCGATGCCGCCCGCTACCTGAGCCCCAACCCGCAGAACGTGGTGGTGCGCGAACAGATCCGCGCCGATGGCGTCGACCTGCTGCGCGCCCTGCATGACAAGGGTGATTACGACCGCATCATCGTCGTCGGCCACAGTTTGGGCAGCGTGATTGCCTACGACATCGTCGGCTACCTGTGGCACGAGCATCACGATCAGTTACGCCCCGGCGGCCCGGAACTCGCCGCCCGCTACGCCAATCACGAGCGACTGCAACCGGTGGTCCAGGACACCCTGCCAAAGGCTGGAAACGCCCTCGACGGCCGCCTGCAAAGCCTCCTCAGGTTCCGCGAACAGCAAGCCGAAGCGTTTATCGAACAACGCAACCTCGGCAACCCGTGGCGCATCACCGACCTCGTCACCCTCGGCAGCCCGATGGCCCACGCCAGCCTGTTGCTGGGCCGCAGCGTGAGCGACTTCCAGCGCCGCATCGAACGCCGCGAAGCCCCCGCCTGCCCGCCGACGCTCGACGATAAGGGCTACGGCTACAGCGGCCGGCTGCCCGTCACCGTGGGCGGTCGCCCATTTTCACCCCTGTATTTGCACCATGCCGCGGCCTTCGCCGTGACCCGTTGGACCAACCTCTACTTCCCCGCGCCCCTGGGCCTGTTTGGCGACATCGTCGGCGGCCCGGTCAGCCCGGTGATGGGCCCCGGCGTACTGGACCTGCCGGTCAGCGTGGGCAAATGGAAAGGCTGGCTCGCCAGCTCCTGGCTCAGCCACACCCATTACTGGAGCGAACGCGGCGGCGCCAAGGGCTACCTGAATAAACTGACCACCGATGACGCGGCGATTACCCAAGGCGAACGTCCGTCGGCGACTGAAGCGTTGCGTTGGGCGATTGATCTCAAGGGTGTGCGGCGTTTTCGCCAGGCGGGCGTCAGAGACTTAGTGGCTGAACCCGAGGCCTAGCCCGAAAAGCCACCGTCCTCCAGGAACGCCCGCTCCTCCTCTGTCGTGACCCTGGCCAACACCTCATTACGATGAGGAAAGCGTCCGAACCGCTCGATGATGCGGGCGTGCTCCTTGGCCCAGCGGTAGGTATTGGCATCAAGGTCCTTGTTCAGGGCCACCGACAGCTGTTGATCCCCGGGATCTTCAGAATGCTCGAAGGGCAAATAACAAAACGCCCGCAACGGGGTTTCGATCGACTTGTCCATCCCCGCCTCGACCATCTGCCGCGCGTACAAACGCGCCAGCGGGTCGGTGGCGAACATATGCGCCGTGCCACGGAAGGTATTGCGCGGGAACTGGTCCAGCAGCAACAGCAACGCCAGCGCGCCTTCCGGCGTTTGCATCCAGCTCTCCAGTTCGCGCCGGGCCGCCTGCAAATGCGTGGTGTAGAAAGCCTCGCGAAAACGCCGGTCAAACCCTTCATCCTTGGCAAACCAGAGCTTGGGCCCCGCCTGTTTCCAGAACTCAATAACCGCCATTGCTGCATTTTCGATCGTCGTCACAATCCTCTCCTCACTCACTCCACAAATTTCATCATCACTCTAAACAAAATCTATAAAGTTTCGGAACGTGTCTGAATGTTTCCACCGCACACAGGTAGTGTTGATGATCCTACGCCTTGCCCAGATTTTCAGTGACTCCAGCACCCGGGTTCGCGCCAAGCTGTTTGGCATCTACGGGCTGTTGATCGGCATTAACGTGGTCGCCTGGATCTGGGCGCTGGTGGCGTTCCATGAGCACCCGGTGCTGCTCGGCACCGCGCTCCTGGCCTACGGTTTCGGGCTGCGGCATGCGGTGGATGCCGACCATATCGCCGCCATCGACAACGTGACCCGCAAGCTGATGCAGGAAAAGAAACGTCCGGTGGCGGTGGGCTTCTTTTTCTCCCTGGGACATTCTTCGGTGGTGGTCCTGGCATCCATTGGCGTCGCGTTTGCGGCCTCGGTGATGCAGGCGCGGTTTGAAGGGTTCAAGGCCATCGGCGAGGTGATCGGCACGTCGGTCTCGGCCTCGTTCCTGTTGGTCATCGCCTTGATGAACCTGGTGATCCTGCACGCGATCTACAAGGCCTGGCGCCATGTGCGCCAGGGCGGTGCGTATGTGGAGGACGACTTCGACCTGCTGCTGGCGGACCGGGGTTTCATGGCGCGGATTTTCCGCCCGGTGTTTCGCCTGATCAGCCGCAGCTGGCATATGTACCCGTTGGGTTTCCTGTTCGGCCTGGGCTTTGATACGGCCACCGAGATCGGCCTGTTGGGGATTTCTGCGACCCAGGCCTCTCAAGGGCTGTCGCCGTGGGCGATCATGGTGTTCCCGCTGCTGTTCAGCGCCGGCATGTCCCTGGTGGACACCCTCGACGGTCATCTGATGCTGGGGGCATACGGCTGGGCGTACATGAAGCCGATCCGCAAGATCTACTACAACATGACCATTACCCTGGTATCGGTGGTGGTTGCGGTGGTGATCGGCAGTATCGAGGCATTGGGGTTGATGGGTGACCAGTTGGACCTGAAGGGATCGTTCTGGAGTTTTATCGGCTCGCTGAACGACAGTTTCGGGATGCTGGGCTACATGATCATCGGGATCTTCGTGGCCAGTTGGGCGATCTCGGTGATGCTGTATCGCCTCAAGGGCTTTGACCGGATTGAAGTGAACGCGGGTTGACCGAGGGACATTCAGCCTTGTTGTGGCGAGGGAGCTTGCTCCCGCTGGGTCGCGAAGCGGCCCCAATAAGGCAATCGAGAGCCACCTGAAAGAACACCGTGTCCTTTTTTTGGGGCAGCTTCGCAGCCCAGCGGGAGCAAGCTCCCTCGCCACAGGTTGTTCATTCACCCGATAGGGTTTTCCAGGCTCAGAAATCCACCGTCGCCGACAATTTCACTGTCCGCGGCTCACCCTGGGTCAGGTAGTTATTGGCCGTCGACGCCGACGACCAGTACGCCTTGTTCGCTACGTTTTCGACGTTGGCGCGCAGGGTGATGTATTTGTCATCCGCTTTGAAACCATAACGCGCCCCCAGGTCGACGCGGGTCCAGGCCGGGATGCTCAGGCTGTTGGCGGCGTTGACGTATTCGCCACCGGTGCGCAGCATCCGTGCGCTGACCGCCGCACCCTGGATGCCCGGCACATCCCAATCCGCACCGACGTTGTACTGGAAGCGCGGCACACCCGCGGCGCGGTTGCCGTCGGTGGCGCCGTTGGAAGTGCTCTTCTGTTCGGTGTCCATCCAGGTGGCACCGGCCAGCAGGCGCAGGCCGTCGATGGGCTCGCCGAACACGTTGAGTTCCACGCCTTTGTTGATCTGTTCACCGTCGACAGTGAAGGTGTCGAACTTCTGGCCCGGGAACCGGGTGGTCGCGTTGTTCGGCTGTTCGATGCGGTACACACCCAGCGTGGCGCCATAGTTTTCCCAGTCCAGCTTCACCCCGGCTTCCGTCTGCTTGCTGCGCTTGGGCGGGAAGACTTCGCCGGGGTTGGTCACGTTCGTGAGTGGCGCCGTCGGGCCCTGGGCCAGGCCTTCGATACGGTTGGCGTAGAACGATACGTGCTCCCATGGCTTGATCACCAGGCCATAGACCGGTGTGGTGATGGACTCGGAGTACGGTGTACCCCGTGCCCCCGTGGCCGTGTTCCAACTGTCCACCTCGATGGTCTGGCGCCGCACGCCCAGGGTCAACAGCACCCGATCATCCAAAAAGCCCAGGGTGTCGGACACCGCCGCACTCTTGATGCGGTTCTTGCCGACAACCCGCGGGTCGTGAATATCACTGCCGAAATAGGTGTTGGTAGGTCGCGGCGTTTGCGTCGGGTCGTACAGGTTGCCGGGCTGGCGGTTGGCTTGCAGGATCGCCTCGTAGGACGAGCGCTGCTCGCCCCAGATCCCCGACAGCCCGAAGTTCATCTGATGGGTCACCGGCCCCGTCGCAAAGTGCCCGTTCAAGCCGGCCATGGCGCTTTTGTTGTCTTCGTCATGGGGTGAATAGAGGAAGCCCACCTTGGCGCTGCCATCGTTGGCGACATACAGCGACGAATACTGGCCGTTCTCCCGAGTGTGCTTGGCGCCACCTGCCGCGTAGGCCGTCCAGTTATCGTTCAAGTCATATTCGGCGTTGACCATGCCGTAGGTGTCTTCCAGCTGCGACCAGCTCCAGTCCTGGGCGTAGTTGTCCTTGGCCGACGGCGGGCTGGGCACTTTGGTGCCGGTCAGGTAGACCACCGAGCGGCCGTTATTGATGCGTTCTTTCTGGTAGCCAAAGTCGGTGGAGACCCGCAAGCGCTCGCCGCGATAATCCAGGGCGACGGCGATCAACTGCGAGCTTTTGTTTTCGTCATCCACAGCGGTTTCGCCGCCGTGCCGCGCCAGGTTGACCCGGGCGCCAAAGCGGTTGTCTTCGCCAAAGCGTTGGCCGAGGTCGATGTGGCCGCCGGCCTGGCTGTCGCTGGCGTAATCGAGGGTGACGCTGCGGGTGGGCGTGTCTTCAGCGCGCTTGGGCACCAGGTTGACGCTGCCACCGATCCCGCTGCCCGAGGGCGACACGCCGTTGACGAAGGCATTCGGGCCCTTGAACAACTCCACCCGTTCCAGGGCTTCGGTAGTGATGATCTGCCGGGGCAGCACGCCGTACAGGCCATTGAATGCGATGTCATCGGTGCTCAGCGGCAGCCCGCGAATGGTGAACACCTGGGAGAAGTTGCCAAACCCGGACGACTGGCGCACCGACGCGTCGTTGAGCAATACGTCGCCGACGGTTCGCGCTTGTTGATCGGCGATGGTTTTCGAGGTGTAGCTGACCACGCTGAATGGCACGTCGTTGATGGACCGATTGCCCAACACGCCCAGGCGTGCAGAACGTGCCACCTGGCCACCGGCATACGTGTCTGCCTGCGCCCCGCTCGCTTCACCGCTGACGGTGGTGGCGCCCAACTCCAACGCACCGCCGCTGGCCTGGGGCACCACGGTATAACCGTTGGTGCCGGTGCCTTGCAGGGTGTAGCCGCTGCCTTGCAGCAACTGGGCAAAACCCGATTGTGCGCTGTAGCTGCCTTGCAGCCCCGGGCTTTGTTGATCGTTGAGCAACGTGGAATCGAACGACAACGGCACCCCGGACAACGCCGCAAACTGCGCCAGCACATTCCCCAGCGGCCCCGCCGCGATGTTATAGCTGCGCGCCGCACTGCTTGGCGCAGCATCTTCTGCCTGGGCGTTCTGCAGCGGTGCGACGGCGGCAAGGGCGACCGCCAGGCTCAGAGCCTTCAACGGACGGGGGCAGTACGGGAGCGGTCTGGCGGTCATGGGCATTCCTGTCGGCGCGGAGCAATGTTGAGGGTTCTCCCCTACACCGGGCGACAACGAAAAAGGTATCAGCGAAAGTTGAAAAAGATCAGCGCGGCTCGACCGTCACCCAATATCCCGTCAGGCTGCTGACCTTGACCGGCAAGGTTTCCTGCAACAGGTGCAGGCTGGCATCGGTGTCGCGCAGGGGAAACGCACCCGACACCGTGAGGTCGGCAACCGAGGCATGGCAGCGCAATACGCCGGCGCGATAACGCCCCAGCTCATCCAGCAGGTCCGCCAGGCGCATATGCTGGGCCAGCAGCATGCCGTTCTCCCAGGTCAGGGTGCTGACGTCCAGCGGCTCGACGGCGGCTACCCGGTCAACACTGAAGGCGCCCTGCTCGCCCGCCTTGACGATCACCCCCTGGCCGGCATGCGCCGCCAGCAACTCCACCGCGCCTTCGGTCACGGCCACTCGGCTTGCCTGCTCACCCACCCGCACGCTGAATCGGGTGCCCAAGGCCCTGGCGGTACCGTGGCGGGTCTGGACGATGAACGGGCGATGGGCCGAATCCTTGGCGGTGGTGATCAGCACTTCGCCCTTGAGCAGCTCGATACGCCGCACCTGCTCGGAGAACGCGATATTCAGCGAGCTGCCGGTGTTGATCAGCATGCGTGTGCCGTCGGGCAAGGTGAGATTCCTTTGTTCGCCGATGGCCGTGTGCTGGTCGGCGGTCCACTGCTGCCACGGCACCTGCCGATACGCCAGCCAGGCCGCCGGGCCGGCCGCCAGCAACAACCCGAGCGCCTGGCGTCGGCCGAGGGATTTTTTGCGCCCGATGCGCTTCAAGGTATCGCCGGCAATCGCCGCCGGCACGCTGTTGAAGTCCCCCAGAATCGCCTGCGCCCGTTGCCAGGCCTGGGCATGCTGGGCGCTGCGGCCCTGCCATTGGGCGATGGCGCGGCGGTCCTCATCGGTGGCGCTGCCGGACTGCAACTGCACCATCCAGTCGGCGGCTTCACCGAGGATCAACGGATCAATCGACTGGCTCATGCCACGCTCAGGCAGGCCAGGAAGGCATCGCGCATGTAGCGTTTGACCGAAATCAGCGACACACCCAGGGCATCGGCAATCTGGTGATAGGTCAGGCCGTCGATCTGCGACATCAGGAAGGCCTGGCGGGTTTTTTCCGGCAGATCCCGCAGCATCGCCTCAATGCGGTACAGCGCTTCGAGGATCAGCCAGCGGGTTTCCGGCGAAGGTACATGCTGTTCGGGCAGGTGGGCGATGGTTTCCAGGTAGGCGCGTTCCACTTCCTGGCGGCGCCAGCTGTCGATCATCAGGCCCTTGGCGATATGGGTCAGCAATGCCCGTGGCTCGGCGCCCAGGTTGCCGGTGGTTTGCCGGGTGAGCAGGCGCATGAACGTGTCATGGGCCAGGTCGGCGGCATCGCTGGCGTTGCCCAGCTTGCGGTCCAGCCAACGGTGCAACCATCCATGGTGTTCGCAGTACAGGTCCTGGATATGCAGATTGAGGGGAGACGACATGCCGATCACCGGGGCGCGCCGGGCGGTGAGACCCAAGCGTAATTAAGAATTGATCGCATTCTAGTCTGCGCGGGGTAATGCTGGCAATTTCATGATTTTGATAACGCCGGTGACCCAATGTGGGAGCGGGCTTGCTCGCGAATGCGGTGGGTCAGTCGACATCTCCAGCGGCTGATACTCCGTATTCGCGAGCAAGCCCGCTCCCACATTTTTGATCTTCACCCGGCGTTTGATTCCGGGTGTCTGGATCAGGCCAGTTCGGCCCGCAGTTGACGCGCCGCAGTCACCATGTGAATCAGCGCCGCTTCAGTCTCCGGCCAGCCACGGGTTTTCAGGCCGCAATCCGGGTTGACCCACAGGCGTTCGGCCGGGATGCGTTTGGCTGCCTTGCGCAGCAGGCTGGCCATTTCCGAGGCATCCGGCACCCGTGGCGAGTGGATGTCATACACACCTGGGCCAATGTCGTTCGGGTAAGCGAAGGCTTCGAATGCCTCCAGCAGTTCCATGTCCGAGCGCGAGGTTTCGATGGTGATCACGTCGGCATCCATCGCCGCGATAGACTCGATCACATCGTTGAATTCGCTGTAGCACATGTGGGTGTGGATCTGGGTTTCGTCACGCACGCCGGAGGCGCACAGGCGGAACACTTCAGTGGCCCAATCCAGGTATTCCTTCCACTGCGCCTGGCGCAACGGCAAGCCTTCGCGGAACGCGGCTTCGTCGATCTGCACGATCTTGATCCCGGCGGCTTCCAGGTCCACCACTTCGTCACGAATCGCCAGGGCGAGTTGCCGCGCCTGTTCTTCGCGGCTCACGTCTTCACGGGGGAACGACCACATCAGCATGGTCACCGGGCCGGTCAGCATGCCCTTCATCACCTTGTTGGTGAGGCCCTGGGCGTAGCGGATCCACTCCACGGTCATGGCTTTCGGACGACTCAGGTCACCGAAAATCACCGCCGGTTTCACACAACGGGAACCGTAGCTCTGCACCCAGCCGAAGCGGGTAAATACATAACCGTCCAACTGTTCGGCGAAGTATTCGACCATGTCGTTACGCTCGGCCTCACCATGCACCAGCACGTCCAGGCCAAGGTTTTCCTGCACTTCGACAGCGTGGCGGATCTCGCTGTGCATGGCTTCGACGTATTCGGCTTCGCTCAACTTGCCGGCCTTGTAGGACTGGCGAGCCAGGCGGATCGAAGCGGTTTGCGGGAACGAACCGATGGTGGTGGTCGGAAACAGCGGCAGGTTCAGGCCGGCACGCTGTTTCTCGATACGTTGGGCAAACAGCGAGTCACGCTGGCTGTCCTTGGCGGTGATCGCCGCCACACGGGCTTGCACCGCCGGCTTGTGGATACGCGGCGAAGCGGCACGGGCCGCCTGCACGGCATGGCTTTCGGCCAGGGCAGCGATCACGTTCGACGCTTCAGGCTGGTTCACGGCCTGGGCCAGCACCGCCACCTCTTCGCACTTCTGCACGGCAAACGCCAGCCAGCTTTTCAGCTCGGCATCCAGCTTGTCTTCACGGCACAGGTCTACCGGGCTGTGCAGCAACGAGCAGGATGGCGCCACCCACAGGCGATCACCCAGGCGCTCATGAGCATGCTGCAAGGTGGCCAGGGCTTTTTCCAGGTCGCAGCGCCATACGTTACGGCCGTTGACCACGCCCAGGGACAGCACCTTATAAGCCGGCAGGCGATCGAGGATGGTCGGGTACTGATCCGGTGCACGCACCAGGTCGATGTGCAGGCCGTCCACCGGCAGGTTGGCTGCCAGGCCGAGGTTCTCTTCCAGGCCGCCAAAATAGGTGGCCACCAGCTTCTTCAGCGGGTCGCGCTGGATCAGGTTGTAGGCACGCTCGAAGGCGTTTTTCCAATCCTGCGGCAGGTCCAGCACCAGGATCGGCTCGTCGATCTGCACCCATTCCACGCCCAGGTCCGCCAGGCGCTGGAAGATCTGGCCGTACAGCGGCAGGAGGCGGTCCAGCAGGTCGAGTTTGTCGAAATCACCACCCTTGGCCTTGCCCAGCCACAGATAAGTCAGCGGGCCGATGACGACCGGCTTGACGGTGTGGCCGAGGTCGCGGGCTTCCTTGACCTCTTCGAACAGTTGCTCCCAACCCAGCTGGAATTGCTGGTCGGCGCTGAATTCAGGGACCAGGTAGTGATAGTTGGTGTCGAACCACTTGGTCATTTCCTGGGCGTGGGCACCGCCGCAGCAGTTGTCACTGACGCCACGGGCCATGCCGAACAGGGTGTGCAGGGTGGCTTTGCCGTCGGCCGGGCGGAAACGCTCGGGGATCACACCGAACATCAGCGAGTGAGTCAGTACCTGGTCGTACCAGGCGAAGTCGCCGGCGGGCAACAGTTCGATGCCGGCCTTCTTTTGCAGGTCCCAGTGCGTCTTGCGCAGTTCACGACCTACGGCGCGCAGGCCGGCTTCGTCGAGCTCGCCCTTCCAAAACGCTTCCTGCGCTTTTTTCAGTTCACGATCGCGACCAATGCGCGGGAATCCAAGGGAATGGGCAACAGCCATGACGTAAAGCTCCAATGTGTTTGTATGGGAGCCATTGTCGGGATCGAGTGATAGTGAGACAAACTCATTTTATTTTAGATGATCACAAGTTCCACTCATGATGAAATGCACCGCCCAGGCTTGAGTGATCGCGCGGCGCTCACGCTCCATGCGCACGGGAGTGGGTGGGCCTTGGTTTTGCTTATCACTGAAATAGCTGGCGGCGTCTGTTTCGGTGCACGGCCGCTCAGCATACTTTTGCTTCCCAAGCCCCAAGGAAGCCCCCACATGGAACAGCAGCCGCCACTGACCACCCTCCTCGTTCACTTCGTAGCCCTTGGGCTCACACTCCTCGGCATCGGCAGCCTGGCGCTGCTGATGGCCTGGGCCGGGCGTCTGATTTTCTAGTTCAATCGGCGGGAATATCGGCGCTCAACGTGCGGATCAACGCTTGCGCCTGAGAGTCCCGCTGCGCCGTATACAGCACCACTTCGCGACTGGGCAGCGGCGGCAGGTCGAAACGCTGCTCCACGTCGACGCAGCCACTGGGCGCCATTCGCCCAACCATCGCGCCGATGCCAATTCCCGCCACCACTGCAGCGCCGATCGCCAGGATCCCGCTGCCCACGAACGCCTCTTCCCAGGCACGGTTCTGCTCGGCCAGCGCCGCCATCACCATGCTGCGCATGCCGCAGGGTTCCGGCTGGATCGCCAGGGGCAACGCCCCGCCCTGGCGCAATTCGAAGTCGTGGGAAGCCATCCAGCCAAAGCGTTCGATGCCCACCACTTCGCCGTCCTGGCGACGGTTGTCGTGCCGCAGGATCATCGCCACATCCAGCTTGCCCTGCTCGTAGTTCATCAACATATCCCGCGAGGTGCCGAGGCTGAACGCCACGATCACGTCCGGGTCGGTGGTCGCCAAACGTCGCAGCCACAGGCTGAGATCGGCGCCGACAATGTGGTGGCTGACGCCCACGCGCAAGGTGCGTTTCTGCGGGCCAAAACAATTCATCGCATCCTGGTAGTTGTCCAGCAAGCGGCGGGCGCTGGCCAAAAACATCTGGCCATGGGCCGACAGCGTGACCCGTCGCGGCGTGCGCTCCAGCAGCTTGCGGCCAAGGCTTTCTTCGAGGCGTTTTATCTTCAGGCTGATAGCCGCCTGGGTGCCGCCGATGGCATCGGCAGCGCGGGTAAAGCTCTTGAGTTCGGCGACCAGGACGAACGCCTGGATGGCGTCGATATCGGGCATTTTCATGGATGGGCTGGCGATAGAGAGTCAAGACGTGACGTTAGCATGCCGCGCCTGCTGACCAAACCACTGCATGATGAGCACGCAGCCTGGGTGTGACGCCGCCGATGACTGCAAGCACAATGCATACACCCCGCCGGTCACCAGCGGCTGACCAAACGGCACCACCAACACACCCCGTTCGATCGACTCGGCCGCCAGCGTCAGATCCGTCATCGCCACCCCAAGCCCGCGCGCGGCGGCATCCAGCGCCAATTCGTCAAGGTTGAACGGGATATGCCGGTAGTCGTCCAGCGACCGCGCGCCATTGGCCGCCAGCCAGGTCATCCAGTCCTGCTTGTCGGCTGAACGATGCAGCAGCGCAAAGTGTTCGAGCTGTTCCACGGAAGCCAGTGGCCCCAAACCCGGCGCGCAGACCGGCACCAATGATTCGTGGAACAAGGTCAGCCGCGCAGGATCGTTGTCGGGCTTGGGCAGGTAAAGGATGTAGGCATCGCTGTCACTCGCCGGCTCGACCACCTCGGTGGCGACGGTCTCGATTGCCAGGGAAATATCGGGATGGTTGCGATAGAAATCGCTGAGCTTGGGCAGCAGCCAGCGCACCGCCAGCGACACATGCAGGCGGATGCGAAACGGACGTTTACGAGGCGAGAGCCGATCCTCCAGCCCCTTCAGTTGCGCCAGGATGCTCCGGGCACTGGCCAGCACCTGCTCACCTTCGGAGGTCAGGCGCAGGCTGCGGCTGGTCCGGGTGAACATCGGCACGCCGAAATGGCTTTCCAGTTGCTGGATTTTGCGGCTGACCGCGCTTTGGGTCAGGCACAGCTTCTGCGCAGCCACGGTGAAGCTCGCGCAGTCGCTGACTTCAACCAACGCCTGAAGGCCCTGCAGCGAAGGCACGTGACGGATGTTATCCATGCGTTTTCCGAATGGCTGGATGATTTTATAACGTTGGTTGTATCACCGCAGGCCCTATAGATTCCAGCTGCAGCCCGAACTTATTTATGCCAGCAACGCATACAGCCGAGGATCTTCATGGAAAACACATGTGGCTGGATTGCCCAGACTGAAAGCCTCCCCGCCCGGGACCGACTCACCGGCCTACAAAAAGCCGACTGGCTGGTGATCGGCGCCGGCATCACCGGTTTGTGTGCGGCGCACAACCTGGCCGAGATGCACCCCGAGGCGCGCATCGTGATCGTCGACCGCCAGCGCGCCGCCCAAGGTGCCTCAGCGCGTAATTCCGGTTTTGTGGTGGCCCATGAGCATCCCGCTGCAAGTGAACTGATGGGCAACGCAGGCTTCGCTGACTTTGAGGTGGACACCGCGATCTCCCGCGCAGCCAGCGATGAAGTGCGCGAGCGCATCGCCCGCCATGCCATCGACTGCGACTTTCGGGACAGCGGCTACTACTTCGCCGTGCACGATCGCGACAAGCTTGCGCATGTGGATGCCAAGTTGGCGACCTTGCGTGCCGCGGGTGCTTCAGCGCAGTTCCTGCAAGGTGCCGCACTCGCGCAGACACTCGGCACCGAGCATTACCAGGCCGCCATCTGGTGCGGCCACGGCAACGCCTTGCTGCAACCGGCGAAGTATGTGAAGGGTTTGCTCGAAGCGCTGCCGGACAACGTGACGCTTTATGAGAACACCGACATCACCGGCCTTGAGCGCATGGCCAATGGCGGCATTCGCGCCAACGGCCTGGACGCCTGCATTGAAGCCGGCCAGGTGCTGGTGTGCCTCAACGCCTTTATTCCACGGGTGGGCCTTGAGGCCAGTGCGACGTTCCCGATGGAACTCAGCGCCAGCCTCACCCGCCCTCTCAGCGATGAGGAATACCGCCGGATCGGCGCAGTGGAACCGTGGGGCGTGCTGTCCACGCGGCCACTGGGTGCCACGGTGCGCCTGACACCGGACCATCGGGTGATGATCCGCAACACAGCGGAGTACCGCACCCGGGACTTGTCCAACGGCGACCTGTTGCACCGGCGCCAACACCATGTAAAGGGCATGCAGCGACGCTTCCCGTGGCTGACCGAACAAGACATCCACTACACCTGGACCGGCCACTTGAGCGCCTCCCGCAGCGGTCAACCGTATTTCGCGCGGGTCGAAAGCAACCTGTATGCCGTCGCGGGCTGCAACGGTTCAGGCGTGGCCCGCGGCACGCTGTGGGGTCGACTGCTGGCCGAGTGGGCGTCGGGCCAGACTTCCTCGCTCCTGCACTCTGTGATGCACAGGGCACAGCCCGGCTGGCTGCCACCCCGGCCGTTGTTCGACATCGGTGCCATGCTGCGTATGGGCGTGGAAACGGTTCGAGCACGGACAGAAATCTAGAACAAGAAACCTCGATAAAGGTGATTCACATGCACATCAACAGTCTGTCCCTGGCGGTCATCCTCAGCGCGCTCCCGGCGGCTGTGTACGCCGCAGAAGAAGTGAACATTTCCAACTGGAACGGCTACATCGCCGATGACACCTTGACCAGTTTTACCAAAGCGACCGGGATCAAGGCGACCTACGACATTCACGACAGCAATGAAGTGCTGGAATCCAAGCTGATGACCGGCAATACCGGTTATGACGTGGTGAGCCCGTCCAACCACTTCCTCTCGCGGCTGATCAAGGCCGGGGCGATCCAGAAGCTCGACCGAAGCCAACTGCCCAACTGGAAAAACCTCGACCCGTTGCTGATGAAAAAGCTGGAGACCAACGACCCGGGCAACCAGTACGGCTTCCCGTATATGTGGGGCACGGCGGGGATTGGCTACAACGTCGAGAAGATCAAGGCGATCTTCGGCACCACCGACGTCACCCATTCCTGGAGCCTGTTCTTTGATGAAAACAACATCAAGAAACTCAGCGCCTGCGGCGTGGCGATTATCGACAACCCCACGCAGATCCTGCCGATCACCCTCAACTACCTGGGCCTGCCGCACCACAGCCACGAACCGGCCGACTACAAAAAGGCCGAGCAGGCGCTGTTGAAAATCCGCCCCTACATCCAGTACTTCCATGCCTCCAAGTACATCAGCGACCTGGCGAACGGCAATATCTGCGCAGTGATCGGCTTTAACGGCGACGTGGTACAGGCTGCCGCCAGCGCCAGGGAAGCGAAAAACGGTATCAGCATCGCCTACTCGATCCCGGACGAAGGCTCGACATTGTGGCTGGACATGGTGGTGATGCCCAAGGGTGCACCGCACGAGAAAAACGGCTATGCCTATATGAATTACCTGCTGGAGCCCAAGGTGATTGCCAACATTAGCAACAGCATCCACTACGCCAACCCCAACAGCGCGGCGGATGAGCTGGTGACCCCTGAGGTGAAGCAAGACCTGGCGATCTACCCGCCGAAAAGCGTGATGGACAAGCTGTTTATCGTGGAGGACCTGCCGCCAGCGATTGCGCGGCTGGCCACTCGGTTGTGGACCAAGTTGAAGACCAATACGTGATACCGAAAACCGGACTTGCTCAAGGCTCATGGGAGAGCGGTATAGTCACTCCATTGAGCTTGGGATTGAATCAACATGGAAGGACTTCACCAGGGTAGCTGCCTGTGCGGCGCGGTCAGCTACCGAGTATCGACACCGCTGAAAGCTGTGACGCATTGCCACTGCAAAAAATGCCAAAAGAGTCACGGCTCCGCCTTCGCGACATACGCGAGTGCTCCGAAATCGTCGGTGCACATCGAGTCTTCGCTGCAAACGCTCAAGGCTTATGAATCTTCCGAGGGTGTGTTTCGTGAGTTTTGCTCACGCTGCGGCTCGTCGATGTTCTGGTCCGATATCAATGGTGTTTACCCAGACTGGGTCTCGATAGCAATCGCTACACTCGATACGCCGCTCTTGCCTGGCAAGCAGGAGCACTCCTGCGTTGACTCCAAGGCCGCTTGGCTGGATCTGGAGAATCGCAGTGGCTGAATCAGAGGACGGTTTGTCGATACGCACCCTCTCGGCGTTGCCCGAAGAGATCCTGGTATTGGAAGCAGAAGCCGTCGCCGAAGGATTCAGGTTTCTCACGCGACTCGTTGCAGAGTGGTCCAGCGGCGCCAACCGTTTTGACCAGCCAGGCGAATGTCTTTTGGGTGTATTCAGCAACGGGCAGTTGATCGCCGTTGGCGGTTTGTCCCATGACCCTTACGCCGGTCCGGAGGTTGGCAGGCTGCGCCGGGTGTACGTCGCACAGGCATCAAGGGGACGCCAGGTGGGCAAAGCGTTGGTAGGCCAGCTTTTGGCACGCGCTGCGCAATCCTTCCATGTCGTGCGCCTGTCTACCGACACCCACGAGGGCGCAAGCTTTTATCTGCGCTGCGGGTTTGAGCCGGTACAAGACGAACATGCAACCCACGCTAAATCATTAATTGATCAGGAGGCTTCATGCAGGTGATCAACGACAACCGGCCTGAATACGTTCGGGGGGAGATGACGGTTTGATGTCAGTGTGGGTGCGTTTTTGTCATGTGGGAGCTGTCGAGCTTTAGCGAGGCTGCGATAGCGGTGTGTCAGGCAGCTTATTTTATCGGCTGTGCCGCCGCCTTCGCAGCCTCGCTGAGGCTCGACAGCTCCCACAGGGGATAGGGGTTGTTTGGTGGGCTTGTGTTTCAAAGTCAGGCCACCAACCCCGCTTTGGCGGCGTTGGCGAGTATGTCTTGGGCGGGTACATTGACCCATGTGGCGGCGTCCACGTCGCCCTGCGTTGCCAGCCAGGTTTCCACCATCTGGTAGCCCAGCGTGTACCCCAGCCATCTTGGCCGCGCGCCGGTACCAAAGAACCATTCGCTGTGGTCGTAATACGTGGCCTCGAGAAGCTGGCGGTCTACCGGGGAACTCAGCAGTTCCTGGGGTGCAAGCGCCCTCTCCCACTGCTCCGGCTCACTGCCCAGCACCTGCCGCACAAACTGCCCGGCCAGGCCTTCACTGACCATCGCCTCCCCCAGCGTCCAGCCATAACCGGGGCCCGCCATGCGCAGGCAATGGTGCACCTCATGCACCACGTGTCGACGCAATGCACCGCTTCGCAGGCTGGTGAGGAAATTCGGGTTATCGGGATCAAGGGTCATGCTGAACATCGTGCTGCGATAAGCACGGCCCATCAGGCCGAGTTCCGGAAGGGTCTCCCCCGGCAACCGCTGGATCAGAATGTCCAGCCGCGGCGGCGGCAGCAATTGCGCGATTGCCTCGTAGGCAACCTCAAACTCTCGGATCAACTCCGGGCGAAACTGCGCCAGGCTCCCCGAAGCTTCCAGCCAATGCAGCGTCCATGCGTCCACTCTCACCTCTCGTCGCCCAAGCCGTGGTCCGTTATCAAAGCGGCTCATCATACCTACGGGCTGTCATATTCACAGGCCAGCTTATAACCGGGCCAGCAAATTCCGCTGACTAACCTTTCGATCTGTCCCAAGTGCGGGCACAATGCGTGTCCTTTTTTGGCAGGCACCGCCGCAGGCTCTGAAAATGATCAAAACGCCGTACTACCTCATCGACAAACAGAAGCTTCTGGTCAACATGCAGAAGATCGCCTACGTGCGCGAACAGTCCGGCGCCAAGGCTCTTCTGGCCCTCAAATGCTTCGCCACCTGGTCGGTGTTCGACCTGATGCAGGAATACATGGACGGCACCACCTCGTCGTCGCTGTACGAGCTCAAGCTGGGTCGCCAGAAGTTCGAAGGTGAAGCCCACGCCTACAGCGTGGCCTGGGCCGACGATGAAATCGAGGAGATGCTCGACAACTGCGACAAGATCATCTTCAACTCCATCAGCCAGCTGCAGCGCTTTGCCGAGCGCAGCGAAGGCAAGACCCGCGGCCTGCGCGTCAACCCGCAAGTGAGCAGCTCCGACTACCTGCTGGCCGACCCGGCGCGCCCGTTCAGCCGCCTGGGCGAGTGGGACCCGGTGAAGATCGAAGGTGTGATCGAGCAAATCTCCGGCTTCATGTTCCACAACAACTGCGAGAACGGTGATTTCAACCTGTTCGACCAGATGCTCAACACCATCGAAGAACGCTTCGGCGCGCTGCTGCACAAGGTCAACTGGGTCAGCCTCGGCGGCGGCATCCACTTCACCGGTGAAGGCTATGCCATCGACGCCTTCTGCCAGCGCCTCAAGGCGTTCTCGCAGAAGTACGACGTGCAGGTGTACCTGGAACCCGGCGAAGCGGCGATCACCAACAGCGCGTCCCTGGAAGTGACCGTGCTCGACACCCTCTACAACGGCAAGAACCTCGCCGTGGTAGACAGCTCCATCGAAGCCCACCTGCTGGACCTGCTGATCTATCGCCTGAACGCCAAGCTGGCGCCAAGCAATGGCGAACACACCTACATGGTGTGCGGCAAGTCGTGCCTGGCCGGGGACATCTTCGGTGAGTACCAATTTGATCAGCCGCTGGCCATCGGCGATCGACTGTCGTTCATCGACACGGCAGGCTACACCATGGTCAAGAAAAACTGGTTCAACGGCCTGAAAATGCCGTCCATCGTAGTGAAACAACTCGACGGTACAGTCGAAGTGGTTCGTGAATTTGGTTACGACGACTACCTGTCCAGCCTTTCGTAAAGCGGACAGATAAAGGAGAGATAAAGCAATTGAAAAAGAACGTTCTTATCATTGGT
This sequence comes from Pseudomonas sp. P7758, assembly GCF_013386485.1. Classification (NCBI taxonomy): domain Bacteria; kingdom Pseudomonadati; phylum Pseudomonadota; class Gammaproteobacteria; order Pseudomonadales; family Pseudomonadaceae; genus Pseudomonas; species Pseudomonas sp. P7758. Next base: position 29,713 of record NZ_JACARS010000142.1, read on the forward strand.
GCAGGAGGTGTCGCCAAGGTGGTGGCCCACAAGTGCGCGCAGCACAACGACGAACTCGGTCGTATTGCTATCGCGTCGCGCAACATCTCCAAATGCCAGGCCATCATCGACAGCGTCAAGGCCAAGGGTAGCCTCAAGGTACCCGCCGACATCCAGGCCTTCGCGCTGAACGCTTTGGACGTGGAAGCGACCAAGGCACTGATCCGCGAGACTGAATCGCAGATCGTCATCAACGTCGGTTCCGCGTTCCTCAACATGTCGGTATTGCGTGCCTGCATCGACACCGGCGTTGCGTACCTCGACACCGCCATCCACGAAGAGCCGGGCAAGGTCTGCGAGACCCCGCCGTGGTACGGCAACTACGAATGGAACCACCTGGAAGAGTGCAAACAGAAGAACATCACGGCCATCCTTGGCGTGGGCTTCGACCCGGGTGTGGTCAACGCTTATGCAGCGCTGGCGCAACAAAAGCATTTCGACCGCATTGATTCGATCGACATTCTCGACGTCAATGCCGGCTCCCATGGCAAATATTTCGCCACCAATTTCGACCCGGAAATCAACTTCCGCGAATTCACCGGACAGGTGTGGAGCTGGCAGAACAGCCAGTGGACCAGCAACACCATGTTCGAAGTCAAACGCACCGACGACCTGCCTGTGGTCGGTTCGCAGAACCTGTACCTGACCGGCCACGATGAAGTGCACTCGCTGTCGAAAAACCTCGACGTGCCCAATGTGCGTTTCTGGATGAGCTTCGGCGAACACTACATCAACGTGTTCACCGTGCTGAAAAACCTCGGCCTGCTCTCCGAAAAACCGGTCACCACCGCCGAAGGCCTGGAAGTCGTGCCGCTGAAACTGGTCAAGGCCGTGCTGCCCGACCCGTCGTCGCTGGCGCCTGGCTACACCGGCAAGACCTGCATCGGCGACCTGGTCAAGGGCACCAAGGATGGCCAGCCACGCGAGCTGTTCATCTACAACGTGGCCTGCCACGAAGAAGCCTTCGCCGAGACCGACAGCCAGGGCATCTCCTACACCGCCGGCGTACCGCCTGTAGCCGCAGCGCTGCTGGTTGCCCGTGGCGAGTGGGACGTGAAGCACATGGCCAACGTCGAGGAACTGCCGGCTGAGCCGTTCCTGAAGGCGCTGGACGTGATGGGCTTGCCGACTCGGATCAAAGACGAGAACGGTGACCGTGCCTGGGATGCGATTGCCTGACAGGCGATAGTTGACCGAACAAAAAAATGCGCCCTCAGGGGCGCATTTTTTGTTGGGGCTCACATAAATATCAAAGAACAATGAAGATCAAAATGTGGGAGCGGGCTTGCTCGCGAATGCGGTGTGCCAGTCACTGCATCTGGCGACTGATACACCGCATTCGCGAGCAAGCCCGCTCCCACATTTTGGATTTGCTGTGTTCTTGAGAGCGGGTTACTCCAGGTTGCGGGCCGAATTGCTCAACGCCCTTGAGCACTGCAACAACGCCGGCGCCAACTGCTTCTCTGCATCCGCCCTGCTCCAGCGACTGGTCGGCGCCACCACATGCACCGCCGCCACCGGCCGACCGTTCGCCCCCAGCACCGGCGCGCCGATGGTCATGTCCCCCAGGAACAGTTCCTGGCCATTCACCGCATAGCCCTGCTCGCGCACCTGCTGCAACGACTCCATGATCCTGTCGACCTCAGTCAACGTCTGGCTGGTGTGCGCCACCCGCTGGCTGTGCTCGATCAATGCCAGCGCCTCATCCTGCGGCAACGCACTCAGATACGCGCGCCCCGACGCCGTGCAATACATCGGCACCCGCGAGCCAATCGGCATGTGTACCGGCACGAAGCCGGAGCTGACAAACCGCGCGATATACGTCATGTCGTAACCCGCAGGCTCGGTCAGGCACGAGGTTTCTCCCGTCAGGCGGGTCAATTCCGAGAGGAACGGGTTGGCCACTTCAATCAGCGAATGCGCATCCAGATAACTGAAGCCCAACTCCAGCACCCGTGGTGTGAGTTGGTAATGACGGGTGCGCGAGTGTTTCCGAAGGTAACCCAGGCTCTCGAGGGTAAACACCATGCGCTGGGCCGAGCTTTTGGTCATGCCGGCGGCCTCGGCCACCTCTGCAAGGCTCATGCTGCGGCGCTGGGCGCTGAATGCCTTGAGCACCGACAGGCCTTTTTCCAGGGATTGGTTGTGCAAGCTGTTGCGTTCTTCGGACATGGCGAACTCGCGGTCAGGTCGATCAAGCGTGGCGATATTTCTACACCAAACTGCCAAATTCGACTACTTAAAATCGCATACCGATACGAATGGTTCATTTTGTAGATTTTCTATAGCGCAAAACGATTTTATTTAATCGAAATGGCACAGAGCTTGCGGTTTGCTCGGTAACCGCTCGCGGTACTGACGATCCGTTTTCCTTCTGGAGTAACCCGATGAACAGTCTTTCGCCCTTGTTTCGCCGCCTCGCCTTCGGTCTTTGCGCCACCTTTTGCGTGGCCACCGTGCACGCCGCCGGTGCAGCCTCGTACAAAGTCGGTGCAACGGCCAGCGGTTCGCCGTTCACCTTCCTCGACATCAAGAGCAACAGCATCCAGGGCGTGATGGTCGACGTCGCCAACGCAGTGGGCAAGGCCGGTGGTTTCACCAGCGAAATCGAGCAGACCAACTTTGCCGCGCTGATCCCGTCCCTCACCTCGGGCAAGCTCGACTTCATCGCCGCCGGCATGCTCAAGACCCCGGAGCGTGCCCAGGTGGTGGACTTCAGCGCGCCGGTGTACGCCTACGGTGAAGGGCTGATCGTGAGTGCCGACGACAACGCGACCTATACCGACCTCAGCTCCTTGAAGGACCAGGTAGTGGGTGTACAAGCCGGCACGATCTTCTACGACATGCTCAACAAGCTGGGAATCTTCAAGGAAATCCGCACCTACGACTCCATCGGCGAAATGGTCCGCGACCTGAGCCTGGGCCGCATCAAGGCCGCCGTGGGTGACCAGCCGGTGGTGGCGTACCAGATCCGCCAGAAGCTGTTCAAGGGCGTGAAGCTCGCCGCCGACTACAAGCCGGTCAACGTCGGCGAGGTGTGCCTGGTGGTGCGCAAAGGCGACAGCGAAACCCTCGAACGCCTGAACCAGGCCATCGCCAGCATCAAGGCCGACGGCACCCTGGACGCGATCCTGAAGAAGTGGGGGCTTGATGCCCAGGTGCAGCCATGAACCCGGCTGAATTCCTGCAAAATGCCCGGGACTTCCTGCCGATCCTGCTGCAAGGCGCCTGGGTGACGATCCAGATCACCGTGCTGTCGTTCCTGCTCAGCAGCGCGATCGGCCTGGTGCTGGCGCTGCTCAAGCTGTCGCCGATCAAGGCGCTGTCGTGGGCGGCGAGCACCGTGATCAATGTGATTCGCGGCCTGCCGATCATCGTGCAGCTGTTCTACATCTACTTCGTGTTGCCGGACATGGGCGTGCACCTCAGTGCATTCCAGGCGGGTGTGATCGGCATGGGCATCGCCTACTCGGCGTATCAGGCGGAGAACTTCCGTACCGGCATCATCGCCGTCGAACAGGGCCAGCGTGAAGCCGCCGAAGCCCTGGGCATGCGCTCGGTGCTGATGATGCGCCGGGTGATCCTGCCTCAGGCGTTTCGCATCGCCTTGCCGCCCTACGGCAACACCCTGGTGATGATGCTCAAGGACTCATCGCTGGTGTCGACCATCACCGTGGCCGAGATGACGCGCCAGGGCCAACTGATCGCCTCGTCCACCTTCCAGAACATGACCGTCTACACCCTGGTCGCCCTGCTCTACCTGCTGATGAGCCTGCCGCTGGTGTATGGCCTGCGCCGCATGGAACAGCACCTGGGCCGGAGGAAAAAAGCATGATCGAGATTCGCCAACTGCAAAAACACTACGGCACCCATCGCGTGCTGCACGGCGTCGACCTGGACGTGGCCAAGGGCGAAGTGGTGTGCCTGATCGGCCCGTCCGGCTCGGGCAAATCCACCCTGCTGCGCTGCATCAATGCCCTGGAAGCCTACGACGGCGGCACCATCCGCGTATTCGGTGAAACCGTGCAGCGCAGCAGCAAGACCGTGCATGCCCTGCGCAGCCGCATGGGCATGGTGTTCCAGCGCTTCAACCTGTTCCCCCATCGCACCGTGCTGGAAAACGTGATGGAAGGCCCGGTGTACGTCAAGGGCGAACCGCTGCAACAGGCCCGGGAAGAAGCCTTGGCGCTGCTGGATAAAGTCGGCCTGTCGGCCAAGGCCGATGCCTACCCGGAACAACTCTCCGGCGGCCAGCAACAGCGGGTGGCCATCGCCCGCGCACTGGCGATGAAACCCGACGCCATGCTGTTCGACGAACCCACTTCGGCCCTCGACCCGGAACTGGTGGGCGATGTGCTGGAGGTCATGCGCACCCTCGCCGACGAAGGCATGACCATGATCGTGGTGACCCACGAAATGGGCTTTGCCCGGGAAGTGGCCGACCGCGTGTGCTTCCTGCACGGCGGCTACATCGTGGAGAGCGGGCCGGCCGAGCAGGTGCTGGGCAACCCGCAACAACCGCGCACCCAGGACTTCCTGCGCCGCGTGCTGCACCCGACGGCCAACACCCGGAGCCTGCCATGAAGTCACTCTGGGCCGCGACGGCGCCCGCTGCACCGCAAACACCCGCGTTGGCTGAGTCATTGAAGGTGGACGTGGCCATCGTCGGCGCCGGGTATACCGGTTTGTCGACAGCCCTGCACCTCGCGGAGCGCGGCGTCAGCGTGTGCGTGCTGGAGGCCAACGAACCTGGCTGGGGCGCGTCGGGGCGCAATGGCGGGCAGGTCAACCCGACACTCAAATACGACCCGGATCAACTGGTGCAGATGTACGGTGCCGAGCGCGCCGAGCCACTGATCAACACCGTGTCCAACTCGGCAGACCTGGTGTTCAACCTGATCGAGCGCCATGGCATTGACTGTGCGCCCACACGCAAGGGCTGGATGCAGGTTTCCTATTCCGAAAAAGGCGTGGCGGGCCTGCACGCCCGGGCCGAACAGTGGGCACGTCGCGGGGTGCCGGTGCAGCGCCTGGATGCCAGCGCGGTGTCCGCCCGCATGGGCAGCCAGGCGTTTGCCGGTGGCTGGCTGGACGGTCGCGCGGGTGCCATCCAACCCTTGGCCTATGCTCGGGGCCTGGTGCGTGCAGCCCAGGCGGCGGGCGTGCGCATTCATGGGCAGAGCGCAGTGACCGCGATGCAACAGGCGGGCGCGGGCTGGAAGTTGCAGACCGCGAGCGGCGCGCAGGTGTCGGCCGGCCAGGTGGTACTGGCCACCAACGGCTACAGCGGCGACTTGTGGCCCGGCATGGCCCAGAGTGTGCTCGCGGCCAACAGTTTTATCGTCGCCACCCGGCCCTTGAGCGGGCCTGCGGCCGAGAGCATTTTGCCGGGGCAGGAAACCGTCTCAACCGCACAGCGCCTGTTGCTTTACTTTCGCAAGGATGCCCATGGCCGCCTGCTGATGGGCGGGCGCGGGTTGTTCGAAGATCCCACCGGGCCCGCGGATTTTGCGCACCTGGAACGTTCGCTGGCACTGTTGTTTCCCCAGTTGGGCAAGCTGGACTTCGAGTACCGCTGGGCGGGCCGGATCGCGATCACCCGGGACTTTATGCCTCACGTCCACGAACCCGCACCCGGCCTGACCCTGGCATTGGGCTGTAACGGACGCGGGATTGCCTTGTGCACCAGCCTCGGCCAGCAATTGGCCGGGCGCCTGTGTGACAGCCGCTCCGACTTCGCTTACCCGGTAACGCCTTTGCAGCGGTTGCCACTGCATGGCTTGCAACGCTTCTACATCGGCGCGGGCGTGGCGTGGTACAGCCTGCTGGATCGCCTCTCCCTGTAGGAGCGAGCTTGCTCGCGAAAAAACCGAAGGCGCCGCGTGTCCTCAGGAGACCGGCGCCTTCGTCAAAGCTCGCAGACCTTTCCCTCATCACTGAAGAAATAGATATTTTCATGCTTGTAGCCCCAGCGACCGCCTCGCTCGCGAGCATGCGGCTCGAAGGTAAAGCACGTCACCTCCTCCAGGCGCCGATGATTGCCCGCCTCGATGTAGAGCCTTTGGTCACGCTGCTCGCAGATGCTGTGGCCGACGTTGCCGGCGAAATCGAGGTTCTCGAAACCCTCGGATGCGATCAGGTCATTGGCGAACGCGTGGAGATCGTTGAACGTGGTTTCAGGCCGGGCGAATGTGCGCATCATCGCGTGTAGCAGGTGCTCGACTTCATAACCCCTGCTGAACTCGGCCCCCACCGGCACCGCCCGGCACACGCCCTCCTCCACATAGAAAGAGCGGGCACAGTCGCCCCACACATTGCCTGCTCTCGGGCTCAAATCCACCGTGATCAGATTGTGTAAACCAACGGCTTCATCACTGGGCCGATAGTCGCGTCCCGACACCGAAAGCGCACTGCGCGAACCCAGCAATACGAAGGCCGGGCAGTCGTAATACCAGGTCTGCGGATAGCCGGAATCCGCGAGCATCTGCGTCGCCATTTCGGCGATGGAGGCTTCGGTGGACTGTGGCGTGATCCGCGTAACGAGCTGCTGCAGCACCGACTTGGCGGCGGCCTGGACCACGCGATTAGGCAACATGGATTGTCTCTGACTGATGAGGGATTGCGTCGATGGTAGCAGCACTCTCCTCGACAGGGAGACGCACTCGGATTTTAAGCTCGTTCCCACGCTCCGCGTGGGAATGCCTACGGTGACGCTCCGCGTCACAAAGGCAGACGCAGAGCGTCCAGGGCTGCGCTCCCACGCAGAGCGTGGGAGCGATCAATAGCCGGAGCACCGACTTGGCGGTGGCCTGGACCACACGATTGTGCAACATGGACCGTCTCTGACTGAGGGAGACATGCTCGGATTTTTCCGACAACTGTTTCAGGTTGTCGGTCGGACCCGGGCTGACTAACCTCCCGCAGTCGCTGCCAATTCAGCGACCGGATTTGACCGTCCGCAACCATAGAACAACTGCGCCAAAACCGATCTTGGGCGTTTTTTTTACGCCTGATGTATTGTGTCGCGGCAGCTGTACGCGGGATACCTTCGGGTATGCCGGTTTTGTTCTTTGGGCCGGTCGGTCAACCCGCGTATAGCTGCCACCCTAATCGTTTGACCGCGAATCGTGGCAGCTCCATTCACAAAGGAGCTTCACCATGATTAAAGACAGCCCAAATCCCCCACCGCATACCGACCGGCTTCAAGAAGCCGCTTACCGCGCCATTCACCACTATCTGAAACCTGACGCCCAACCCCAACCGCCTGAACCCACCGAGCTACCGTTCGATGGATTATTTACCGTGCGTACGGACCTGGACACGGAAACCTTGCTGGCCAATGCCTCGCAAGACCTGGCGTCGATCAATGTCATCGCCGCTCACCTGGCCTTCGAAGTCGATGGTACCCAGCGCAACGTGGCGCTGGGCATTTGCCGGATGCTGGAAGGTGTGCAGATGCTGGTCGACAAAGCGCTGGATCGATGCGCGCAAACCAGCCCGCGCTGAGCTCGTTCCCACGCTCCGCGTGGGAATGCCTACGGTGACGCTCCGCGTCACAAAGGCAGACGCAGAGCGTCCAGGGCTGCGCTCCCACGCAGAGCGTGGGAGCGATCAAGTCTCTTCAAAAAACCGACCATCCGATCCGCTCGCTCAACAACTCCAACGCCTTCATCCCCGCCAGCGAATTGCCTGCCGCATTCAACTCCGGCGACCACACGCACACCGTAAACTGCCCCGGCACCACCGCGAGAATCCCGCCGCCTACCCCGCTCTTTCCCGGCAACCCGACGCGATACGCAAAATTCCCCGCCTCGTCATACAGCCCGCTGGTGGCCATGATCGAGTTCACTTGCTTGGTCTGGCGCGCCGTCAGAATCTGCTCGCCGCTGTGGGTGCACACCCCCTCATTCGCCAGGAAGCAAAATGCCTTGGCCAGGTCCAGGCAGCTCATCTGCAATGCGCAATAGTTGAAGTAGCTGTGCAGCACTGCATCCACGTCATTGTGGAAGTTGCCGAAGGACTTCATCAGGTACGCCATGGCCGCATTACGCGCACCGTGCTGGGCTTCGGATTCGGCCACCACGCTGTTGACCAGAATCTGCGGGTTGCCCGAAAGCCGCCGCACAAAATCACGCATGGACAAAATAGGCACGGCAAAGCGCGATTGGTTGATGTCGCAGATCACCAGCGCACCGGCGTTGATAAACGGGTTACGTGGCCGCCCACGCTCGAACTCCAGCTGCACCATGGAGTTGAACGGCTGCCCCGAAGGTTCGTGGCCCAGGCGTTCCCAGATGCTTTCGCCGCCATGGTCGATGGCCTGCACCAGGCTGAATACCTTGGAGATGCTCTGTACGGAGAACAAGGTGTGAGCATCACCCGCGCAGTAGGACGAGCCGTCATTGCCATACACGGCAATGCCCAGTTGCTGGGCCGGCACGTCGGCGAGCGCGGGGATGTAGTCGGCGACCTTGCCGAGGCCGATCAGTGGACGGACTTCGTCGAGGATCGACTCCAACAGGGCCTGCATGTTGTGTTCTGGCATGGTTTGGAAAATAGTGATTGGCGGGCGCGGAGGATACCTGAAACCCAGGGGGTAGAAACGCGCAGGCGCGCATAACGAGGTCTTCGTTTATTCAGACTTTAACTGTTGGTCGATCCATGAAGAGTCGGGCATTCGGTCGCAGCGTTTCTTATGGTCTCTACTGGCAGTGGCGTCAACGTGTCCACACCACATATTCGTGTGCACGATGCGCCGTAATGCCTCGGCATTGCTCAAGCGACAGCGGATGGTTACTCGCGATCAGCGTCACCTTTGGCCGGTTAGCCGGGTCAGTCAGGTTCAGCATGGCGGGGAGCCCACATGTTGCAGGCAGACCCGGGATGTCATTGGCAATCGTCACCGAAAACGGTGGTTCGCTTGATTGCTGCGGGTCATCCCAGAGTTCGTAAACCCGCTCAAAATCCAACTGCTCGATCCTGACCCAAATACCGATGTGAAAAACCTCCTCGCGACCCAGCACCGGCAATGGCAGCAACGCACGAATGAAAAATTGCTTACCGCCGATGATGGCCAGGTCATTATTCTCCTGGACCCCACTCTCTCTGTCGTCTTGCGATAGCGCCATAACGGCATCAGGACGTCGAAACGCCAGCTCCATCTCGTCAATCCGGTGTTCTTCTTCGCACTGGTTGCACAGCAATTAGCGTCTCCTTCAAACATTCTGGCCGCACAGTCGACTCGCTGCGCCGGGCCATTCTAGCGCGATACCAACGCTGCGCAACGCCGCTTTGCGGGCGCCATGCGTCAATCAGCCGGCTCTGCTGCCACCCGCTCCCGCCCCTTGAACGCCAGCGAAAAACAAAAAAAGATCACCAGCGCAAACCCCGCCGGAAACAGCCAGATGCTGCGCCAGTCATGGCTGCTACCCGCCGCCACATAGTGGTCGGTCACCTGCCCTGCCACCCAGAACCCAATCAACATGCCCACACCGTACGTAGCCAGGGTAATCAGCCCCTGCGCCGAACTCCTGAAGCGCTCCGGGGCCTTGGCGTCGGTGTAGATCTGCCCCGAGACAAAGAAGAAGTCATAGCAGATGCCATGCAGCGCAATCCCGGTAAACAGCATGAAGGCCAGCTCGCCATTATTGCCGTAGGCGAACAGCGCATAGCGCAGCGCCCACGCCAGCATGCCCACCAACAGCGCGACCTTGATGCCAAAACGCTGGATGAACAGCGGCAATAGCAGCATGAACAGCACCTCGGACACTTGCCCAATGGCCATTTTTGCCGTGGGGTTGGTCACGCCGATTTCCGCGAGAAACGGGTTGGCGTTCTGGTAGTAGAACGCCAGGGGAATGCAGATCAGGATCGAGGCGATGAAGAACACCAGGTAGCTGCGATCCTTGAGCAACCCCAGCGCATCCAGCCCGAGCAGTTGCTTGATATCACCCTTGCCCGCCTCGGCTTTCAAGGGCGCGGTACGCGGCAAGGTGAAGCTGTAGAAACCCAGCACCACTGACGCGATGGCAGACATCAGGAAGGTGTTGCGCAACGCGCCCGTGGTGATCGACTGCTGCGAATCCCAGGCGAACACAAAGCTGATCACCAGCCCCGCAACAATCCAGCCCAGGGTGCCCCACACACGGATGCGCGAAAACTCCTGGGCCGGGTCGCTCATTTGCCGGAAGGCCACCGAGTTCACCAGTGCCAGGGTCGGCATGTAGATGACCATGTATGCCAGCACGTAGGGATAAAAGCCGACGAAGTCCGGCGCGCGGTACAGCTGGTACAGCAGCACCGCGCCGATCAGGTGCAGCACCGCCAGGATGCGCTCGGCGTTGAAGTAGCGGTCGGCGATCAGGCCGATGATAAACGGGGCGATGATCGCCCCCCACGACTGGGTGGAAAACGCCATGCCGATCTGCCCGCCGCTGGCCCCCAGGTTGCTGGCGAGGAAGGTGCCGAGGGTGACGAACCAGCCGCCCCAGATGAAGAATTGCAGGAACATCATGACGCTCAGTCGCGCTTTCATTGTGGTCACCGTTTTATTGTTATTTTGGGGCAGAAGCGCTGTTCAGGCGTCGGGCAGGCCCAGCAGCCGTCGGTTGGATTGCTCGTCGGATGTCACGCCGGCGAAGTCATCGAATGCCTTGCTGGTCTTGCGGATCATGTGCTGGCGGATGAACTCCGCCCCTTCTGCCGCGCCTTGTTGCGCGTCCTTCAGGCAGCACTCCCACTCCAGCACGGCCCAGCCGTGGAAGTCGTACTGGGTGAGCTTGCTGAAGATCGATTTGAAGTCGATCTGGCCATCGCCCAATGAGCGAAAACGGCCAGGGCGGTCGACCCATCCTTGGTAGCCGCCATACACGCCGGAGCGCGCGTCGGGGCGAAACTCGGCGTCCTTGACGTGGAACATGCGAATGCGCGCGTGGTAGCGGTCGATGAAGCCCAGGTAATCCATTTGCTGCAGCAGCAGGTGGCTGGGGTCGTAGAGAATGTTGGCCCGGGGATGGTGGTCGACGGCTTCGAGGAAGCGCTCGAAAGAGGCGCCGTCGTGAAGGTCTTCGCCGGGGTGGATTTCGTAGCACAGGTCGACGCCGGCCGCCTCGAAGCAATCGAGAATCGGCAGCCAGCGCTTGGCCAACTCGGCAAAGCCTTGCTCCACCAGGCCGCCGGGGCGTTGTGGCCAGGGGTAGATGTACGGCCAGAGCAGCGCGCCGGAGAAGGTCGCGTGGGCCGTCAAGCCAAGGCGCTGGCTGGCGCGGGCGGCGAGTTTCAATTGGTCGATGGCCCACTCGGTCCGTGCCTGGGGCTGGCCGCGCAGATGGGCCGGGGCGAAGTCGTCGAACAGCGTGTCGAATGCCGGGTGCACGGCCACAAGTTGGCCCTGCAGGTGGGTCGATAGCTCGCTGATTTCGACGCCGGCATGGGCGCAGGTCGCCTTGAGTTCATCGCAGTAGGCCTGGCTTTCTGCAGCGCGGGCCAGGTCAATGTAGCGGGTGCCGAGTGTGGGCAACTGGATCGCCTTGTAGCCCTGGGACGCCGCCCATTGGGCGATGTTGGCCAGGGTGTCGAAAGGCGCTTCGTCCGAGATGAACTGGGCGAGAAAAATGCCTGGGCCGCGCATGTCTGTAGTCTCCTTCATGGGTGGTTCGCCAAGGTGGTCCACTTCGCCTCGCCGTGATGGTTGGCGATCACGGCTTCGATAAAGGCCATGCCGCGCACGCCGACTTCGATGCCGGGTACGCCAACGGCCTCGGTGCCTTGGCGAATGGCCTTGGCGAAGTCGCGGTAGAGGTTGGCCATGGCTTCCAGGTAACCCTCGGGATGCCCGGCCGGCAGGCGCATGCGCTGCAATGCCGCGTCGCACAGCCAGGGCTGGCCGACGCCGGAACGCAGGATGCGCAGCGGTTGGTCGAGGGAACGATGGATCAGACTGGCGGGTTCTTCCTGGCGCCATTCCAGGCCGCCCTTGTCGCCATAGAGGCGGATCTTCAGCGGGTTCTCTTCACCGGCACACACTTGGCTGGCGATCAGCACGCCGCTGGCGCCGGAGGCCATCTTGAACAGCATGGCGGCATCGTCATCCAGTTGCCGGCCGGGTACATGGATGCCCAGGTTCGCGCAAAGCTGTTCGATCGGTTGGTCGGCGATGAACTCGGCCAGGGAAAAGGCGTGGGTGCCGATGTCGCCGATGCAGCCGCCCAGTCCCGAGAGTTCGGGCCGGCTGCGCCAGTCCGCCTGTTTGTTGCCCTGCCCGGCCACGTCCTGGCTGAGCCAGCCTTGTGGGTACTCGACGATCACTTTGCGCAACGCGCCGATCACGCCATTGCGCACCATGTCGCGGGCCTGCCACACCATCGGGTAACCCAGGTAGGTGTGTGCCAGCCCATAAAGCCCGGAACCGTTTTTGACAACGTCTGCCAGCGCCTGCACTTCAGCAAGATTGAGCGCGGCCGGCTTCTCGCTGAACACGTGGAAGCCCGCCTGCAGCGCCTGGGTCGCAATCGGTGCATGCAGATGATTGGGGGTGACGATCACCAGCAGCTGCATGCGCTGCTCGGCCGGGAGCGCCTGTTCGCCGGCGAGCATCTGCTGCCATTCGCTGTAACAGCGGGACGCGGGCAGGCCCAGCGCATTGCCGGTGCTCCGGTTGTTCTCGGGCTCACGGCTGAAGGCACCGCACACCAGTTCATAACACCCATCCAGCCCCGCCGCCTGGCGGTGAGCCTGGCCGATGAAGGCGCCTTCGCCGCCGCCAACAAAGCCCATTCTTATTTTTTGCACAGCAACCGTCATCGCAAGTCTTCTCTTTATGGGCAATTACCGATCATGATGTAACCGGTTACATCGTGCCGGAAATTTAGGCCTGGTTGCTCGCGGTGTCAAACCCCGACTGCGGTAAACTTGCAGGCTGCTGTTCTGATAACGAGGTGGTCTTGTCCAATATTCGTGAAGTCGCCCGGCTGGCCGGGGTCTCGGTGGCCACCGTGTCCAGAACCCTGGCCAGCCCTGAACGCGTGTTGCCCGAGACCCGCGACAAGGTCAACGCCGCCGTGGAACAGACCGGTTACCGGCCGAACCGCATGGCGGTGCAATTCCGTTCGCGGCGCACCGGCAACCTGGTGATCCTGGTGCCGGCGATTGCCAACACGTTCTTCGCCCGGGTCATCAGCGGTGCACAGCAAGCGGCGCAGGCATCGGGTTATCGATTGCTGTTGTGCGACACCCGGGGCCAGGCAGAAATCGAAAAACAGTTCGCCGAACTGGTCCACGCCCATCAGGCCGATGGTGTGATTCAGTTGCGGGCCTCGGACCCGTTCAGCGACTGCAGCGACTCACCGCCACTGGTGAACGCCTGCGAGGTGATCCAGGACGGTCGCCACCCCACCATCAGCCTCGACAACCGTGGCGCCGCCCGGGCCATGACCCAGCACTTGATCGACCTCGGCCACCGCCGCATCGGCTTGATCAAAGGCCCGAAAAGCAGCCCACTGACCCGTGACCGCGTGGCCGGTTATGAAGATGCCTTGCTCGCGGCGGGCATCCCCCGCGACCCGGCGCTTATCTGCCACGGCGACTTCACCCTGCACGCCGGTTTCGAGGGCGCAGGCAACATGCTCGCCCTGCCCAAGCGGCCCACTGCGCTGTTCTGCGAGAACGACGAAATGGCCATCGGCGCCTTGAAGCGCATCAAGCAACAGGGCCTGCGCGTGCCCCAGGATATTTCCCTGGTGGGCTTTGATGACATCCCCTTCGCGGCCTACTGCGACCCGCCGCTGACCACTATTGCCCAGCCTGCCGAAATCTTCGGCCGCAAGGCCGTCGAGATGCTCATCGCACTGATCGAGAAAACGCCGCTGCCGGAGCGTCAGGTAGTGGTGCCGTTCGAACTCACAGTACGCGACAGCACGGCAGCGCCCCACACTCAATAGTGCGCCACATCCGACACCTGGGTATCCAGCACGTCCCGCGCCAATGCCCAGGCCTGATCCGTGGATTCCACCACCAGCAACGGGTAGCCCCACGCCTTGCCGAACATCACGGCAAACGGCTTGAGCGCCAGGCGCTTGGCTGCGCTGGGCTCCACCTGAATCATGCCTTTGACGAAAGTACGCAGGGCCACCTTGTGCTTCTTCATCCAGATCGAGGCCTGTTTGCGTTCTTCGTGGGAGTGCTCGTGAGTGCTTTCATCCACGGCTTTCTCGTGCAGCAGGACGAAGGGTTCCTCGCGCTGCAACAAGGCCTCGAATGCGCCAAAGGTATCTTGCGGGGGAGTGTCGCTAGGGGCGTCAAACACGATTTTCACCACGGGGAATGTTGAACTGTCGAGTTGCATGGGAAGCTCCTTTAACGAGAATGTTTCTCATGATAGCCACGCCATCACTGGACGCCATTGCACAGAATGGCCAGAATGTTTCGCATTCCAGCCAAGACGCCGCGCCGCCATGTACAACCACCGCCTCGAAACCCGTGACCCCTTGCGCCCGGCCCTCGCCGATGCGATCCCCCGTGCGGTGGTTGCAGTGAGCGCCTCAAGCACCTCTGCGAGTTGGGAGCACGCACCGCACCAGCACCGCAAAGGCCAGTTGATGTACACGTTGCGCGGGGTGATTCATTGCGTCATCGAAGAAGGTATCTGGATCGTGCCCCCCCAGTGCGCGTTGTGGATTCCGGGCGGCCTTTCCCATGCCGCGCGCGGGTCGGGGGCAGCGGATGTCTACTGTCTGTTGGTCGACCCCGACGCTGCCGGCGCCCTGCCCCGGCAATGCTGCACCCTGGCGGTATCGCCGTTGTTACACGAATTGATCAGCAAGGCCGTCAGCTTCCCGCCGCTGTACGACACCGAGGGCGCCCAGGGCCGGTTGGTGGCCACGCTGCTGGACGAACTGGCACTGGCACCGGTGGAGGCCCTGCACCTGCCCATGCCCCGGGACACTCGGCTGCGGCGCCTGGCTGACAGTTTGCTGGCCAACCCCAGCGACAAGGCCACCCTGGGCGAATGGGCCGTACGCATCGGCATGAGCGAACGCAGCATGACGCGCTTGTTGCTGGAGGAGATCGGCCTGAGTTTCGGCCGCTGGCGCAGGCAACTGCATGTGATCCTGTCACTGCAGCGCCTGGCGAAAGGCGAAAGTGTGCAGACGGTGGCACTGGACCTCGGCTATGAAAACGCCAGCGGCTTTATCACCATGTTCCGCAAGGCCATCGGCCAACCGCCGGCGCGCTACCTGGCTGACCGCGCGAGCATACCCCAGCACACGACGCCCGCTATCGCCTTGCTGGATTATTATAAATAGTCACGTATAAGCATTTTTAGAGCTAGGGACTAGAAGGCTTAAATCATTCCAGCCAAAAAAAATCAACCCGCCTAAAATACTTATCGCACACTAAAAAATTTGCACTAGCATATGAGTACTCCCGTCCACAAACCCGCTCTCAACACCCGCCTGAAATCCGCCTTACCCCCCGCAAATAAAGTGCCGAATGTTAAAATTTGTCACGTTTTGGCGTATTCAATTCGATTAACATCTAAACGCCTGCAGCGATTGAATTGACGGCCTCGCATGCCGGAAAAGGGAGCAACGTGATGCATTTTTCCAACGTCCTCGCTATTGCACGGACCCCATCGAAATCCGAGGACTTCAGCGAGCTTATAGTTCGTACTGTACCGAAAAATCTAAAAGTCGATACACGCTCCTACGGCCAACTAATCGGTCCCTATGCAAGCCATGGACATTACCGTGCCATCATCATAGAGATCGACACCCCCTCTGCCAGCACCCAAACGCTGGACATCATTAAAAAAACCAGATCGGAAAATCCTGGCAGCACCATTTTCCTGGTTGTCACCTTCGCCACTACACTAAGCAAAACCAAATATTATCTCGCAGGCGCCGATTACTGCATAAAGGTCGTCGAGAGCTCGCCCGAGAAAAAACTTGCCCTGTTTGCCGCGTTCCTCAGCGAGACATACTGGCTAAGTAATACTGATTTGCTACTCGATCAGGACCGCATGTGCATCTACGGGGGTGGCAAAAAGCTCGAAGTGTCCTTTGTCGAAATGAAAGTACTGGAAGCGCTCATTCATAATCGATTGCTCAGCCATGATGAAATCGCCGTGGTAATGGGGCTGAATCCCCGATTTTATGATTCAAGGGCCCTCGAAAAATCGATTAGCCGGTTACGTGGCAAAATAAAATCACATTACGGAAGCAATATAATTCAGAGCATTCGCGGTTACGGCTACAAACTAAGCAGAGGGCTGGCTTCGGTTAATCATATCCACCCCGTCAGGGAGCGGTCGAACCGTGAATAGCGGAATCTTATTACGTGAGGCGTCAGCCTGCTTCACCTTTTCGCGGCAAGCGATACTTGAACGAAGTTGCACGTTGTGGGGCAGTGAGATCCGCGTCCACGCCGAGCCTGCGCTCGACAGCCCGCGTGATGACGCCTGCCCGTTTTATTCCGAACAACTTAAAGACGCCTACAGCGAAGCCCTGCAACATGCCAGGCCGAGTTCATTTGCCCGCACAAGTAAACGTTTGCGCGCGGACAAAAGCCCGGGCCTCCACAAGTTTTTCCGAGTTGAGCAATCGCTGTTGATGAATGAGGACCTGCTCAAGGAAATTATCGATACTTCACACACGCTGGAAAAAAACAGACAACAACTCATTGTCAGCGTTGAAAACACACTGGACACCCTTCCGGGCCCGCTGGAACGCCGGAGCATGATCCGTCAACTGTATAGCCTGAAAGACCAGAGCAACCTGAAGCTTGCCTATAACAATTACACATTAAATACAAAAAACACCGACCTGCTGATCGACTTGAGTCTTTATGACTATATAAAAATGCCTTTTCCAGACTCGGCCCTCAGGCTCAGTCTGAACACCCGCTCGGGCCTGTTCGACCGGCTTTACGACCAGATGCTGGGGCTGATGAGCACCACCCGGGTCTCCTTCATCGCCGACAACGTCGAGCACGCCGACAGCGCACTTCTCGCCAGACGCTTGCCTTTTGACTATTTTCAGGGCCCCTACTTCTCCCCTGCTGATAGTTTATGAACCCCCGTACTTTCCTGGAATCGGTGAATGCCATGAGTTCTCTCAAGAAACACACATTTACATCGACGTACCCGTCAATCGCACTGCACGATTTCACGCCAAATGTGGCATTTTTACATTACGACGTCGACAGCGGGCCGCTGATCGAAACCGTGGAAAAAACATCGGACGCTTCGACCAGTTCCTACGCCGTTACCAAAGAGCAGAATTTCAATCTGTGGCTCAGTAACTATGTCGCCGCCAAAAGACTTTACGAAGCCAGTAATCGGCTGACCCGACAACTTTACGACGCATCAAAAAAACCTAGCATCACGGCTCTAAAATCAGACGTCACACACACGGACCTGAATAACACCACCGCGGAAACAGTTAACTCATCCTCTGCATTACGCGGCCCCGATGTCTGGCTACTTACCCAGCAAGATCGTGCGCTGGTGAAAGGTGGGCTACGCATTTCCTTGACCACTATTGAGTCGGCATTGATCAAGAAAATGTTGAACCATGAAGAACGTGTGGTCAGCAAGGAAGAACTTATCCGCAACATCGGACGTGAGCCCGACCTCTATCGCGGGCTTGAAATGTGTCTTAGCCGATTGCAGGACAAGTTCAAGCGCGTGAATGATGGCGAACGCCTGTTCCGCGCGGTGCGTAACCGTGGCTACTGCCTGACACAAAAAATAAAAAGCCCGCTGAGCAGTCGCGCAAACGTCACAGAACAATAATTATTTCATAAAAATTACAATTCACCCTGCCTATTAGAACGCCTTTCTATCTGCCATTTTATAACAACATGACCGCGTTATAAGTCGTCAGCCATTGCTCCCTGCCATTTATTACTATCAATACGCACGCCTACGCGTGCGCCTGCCATTTGATAGTCATTAAAACCACGCCTCGCTTTAACCTGCCAGCACGTGAGTGGATACCACAGGGAGCAGAAGTATGCTTAACAACAGAAGAATGCATCGTAACCTTACACCCAAAGGCCTGACCTTTTGGGGACAGTGGGCAATTGCCCTGAGTGTGGTCGTTGTACTTTTGTTTTCACTGGTACTTTTCAAGACCGGGCAATTGGAATCCCACTACCGGATATTGGCAGCCATTACAATACTGGCCTCTATACCGGCCTACATGTTATGTGACGTCTATAGCAAAAAAGATGACTTTTTTGTTGGGCTGGGACGATTATTCACCGGCTGGTTATTGACCCTGGGCATATTGTTCGCGGTCGGCATAGCCTGTAATGCCAGTTCGCTGTTTCCCTTCGAGATCCTGCTACTCTGGGCTGCTGTCAGCTATCCAATACTAGCCCTTTGCTACATTCCCATTCACAGTCTATCCAGGTACTACCACCGGCAACTACATGAGCGCCAGAAATCGCTGATTATTGGTACAGGAAAACTTGCAACCGACTTGGCCAATACTCTCGCCAGGCAAAAACGCTCCCCTCTGGTCGGTCTCGTAGGTCCCCGCACCACCGCCCCCCAGGCCGGCACCCAGCCTCAGATCCTCGGTGACTTGCCCGATCTTCCCGCGCTGATCCGCCAGCACGGTATCCGCCGCCTGTACATCACTCACTCTCTCCAGGAAGCGACCCACATCGAGGCGCTGTACCTCAACCTGCTGGAGATCAGCGTGGACGTGATCTGGGTCCCCGACCTCAACAACATGCTGCTGCTCAACCACAGCGTGGCCGAGGTGGATGGATTACCCGCGATCTTCCTCAATGAAAGCCCGCTGACCAGCCGGCCGACCGCAGCACTGAGCAAGTCGCTGCTGGACAAGAGCCTGGCCCTGTTGGCGATCATCCTGCTCAGCCCGTTGCTGCTGCTGTTCGCCCTGCTGATCAAACTTACCTCTCCCGGCCCGGTAATTTTCAAGCAGGATCGTCACGGCTGGAACGGCGAGGTGATCAAGGTCTGGAAGTTCCGCTCGATGCGCGTGCATGACGACCACGAAGTGCGCCAGGCGAGCCGCAACGACTCACGCATTACCCCCGTAGGGCGATTTATCCGCCGCACCTCCATCGACGAGCTGCCCCAGCTGTTCAACGTGCTGCAAGGGCATATGGCACTGGTCGGCCCACGCCCGCATGCCGTCGCCCACAATGACTACTACTCGGGCAAGATTCGCGCGTACATGGCGCGGCATCGCATCAAGCCCGGCATCACCGGCCTGGCGCAGGTCAATGGCTGCCGGGGTGAAACCGAGACCCTGGAGAAGATGCAGCAACGCGTCGATATCGACCTGCGCTATATCAACAACTGGTCGCTGTGGCTGGACATCAAGATCCTGTTCAAGACGCCGTTTACCCTGCTGTCCAAAGACATCTACTGACCCCGCCCTTCCCCGTGCCGCTGCATCGGCGGCGCGGGGCACCAGGCGCGCTTTGCGCCCTCCCCGCCACCACTCCCCGCAAGGCGCAACGATAGCGCCCACAGCAACGCCCGGGCCCGGGCCATTCGCATAGTCATCAAAGAGGAAAGTCAGGCAAGTGTTGCGCGCCGGCATTGCACCTGGCGCTGTAGCGTTCGGCGTGGCGACTGCCCGGCGCATTCAACGCCGGGCAGTCGACAACCTGGTCGGCAGATGCCGCACCGTCACTCAGTGATCTTCTCGAAGTTGTTGTAGAACAACTCGCTGTCACGCCCGTCGGTCATGGTCTGCAGCGAATAGCCGCGGTTCAGGCGTGCGCCGCCGTCACGGGTCAGTGGCGCCCATACGACGTTGGCCCGACGCATCGTCGAGGTGCTCATCAATTCGTCGAAGGGGACGGAAATATAGATACCCTTGTCGAAGCTGCCTTCGCCATATTCTTCCTTCGAGGCGGTGGTCAGCGTCACCCAGCCACCAAACTTCACGCCGTTCTTGAACTGGCGCGAGATGTCGACAGTGGTGCCCCAGTCCCGCGCCAGGTAACGCCCCACACTGACGGCGGCCAGGGTGTCATAGGGCAGCTCGGTATAGCTGGTGACATGGCCGGTGATGGTCTGGTAATCCCGCAGGCCGAAGCCCTGGTTGAAATCACGCTGGCGCACGAAGTTCAGGTCTGCGCCCACTGACCAGTGCTTGCCCGCCGGCCGGAACAACACCTCGCCGCCCACCCCGGCGTACATGGACTCCAGGTAGCCGCCGTAGACCATGCCATACAGGTCGCGGTCCAGGCGCTGCGCATGGTTGACCTGGAAGTTCGGCATCGTCACATCGGACGTGGTCATGTATTGGCGCAGGTCGGTGCGTACTCGCGGCAACCCGCTGGGTGCGTCGTAGGTGAACTTGTCGTAGTTGTTCAGCAGGTTGGCGCTGAGCAAGCCGCTCCACCAGGTATTGCGGGTAAAACGGTACTCCGCGTCGGCGTCGGCAGTGAACTGATAAAGCAAGCCGTCGGGGCCACCGATGTTCTGTTTGTAACCCAGGCCAAGGCCATAGTTGAACGGCTCGGATTGTCTGCTGTAGAGCGTGGTTTCCCGATGGGCAACCGCCGGGTTGACCTCGGTATTACGGTGCAGGTCCGTCAACGGTTGCTGGTTGTTCACCACGGCCCGGAAGGTGTCACGGGGCACGCTGGTTTCTTCGATGGGCATGTCATAGCGCTTGTTCACCAGGGTGAACCAGTCGATATCCTGATTGGCGCTGTTGTCGAGAATCCGGCTGGCGCGTCCCACGGCCTTGGCTGAATAGAAGTAGCGTTGCTGCTCGCCATACACCATCAATTCCGAGCCGCGCCGGGCAATGCGCTCCACCTTGTAGCCGGCATTCTGCTGCAGCCTGTCGGCGACGTTGGCCCAGTTGACCTGGTCGGCCGGGGTGGTGGGCATGCGCGCCGGCAACGGTTCGGCGGGCGGGTCATAGGTCTTGACCGGTGCCTTGCGGCTGACAAAGTTGGTGTGCAGGGTGATGCCGAACATCGCGGTATTCCCGCGTTCCCAGGCCGCACTCAGGTCGACGCTGTCAGCCAGCTTATAGACCACGCCAATGTTTACCGGCGAGTCCTGCTTGATCGGGTTGTCCAACGGCTCGTGCTTGTAGTCATTGCCCTCGTATTCGAGTTTCAGGCTCAGGGGTTCCCAGGGCGTTTGATAGGCGATCCCGCCGAACAACGAAGGGCGGCCCCTGAAATAGGCGTTGGAGTTCACGTCCCCTGCCCTGGCGACGACCGCAGTGCTCTTGGGCCGGTCGTTGAACTTGCTGCCGAACACCGACAGCGGGTTGCCGAAGTCGCCTCGGTTTCCCAGGTAGCCCCAGGCGATGCCTAGGCTGAAATCCAGGTTGCCGTGGCGCTTGTTGGCGACAAAGTATTCGCTGGAAAACAGCCCGGTACCGCCGATGTCCCGGGCACCGAAAGCCACCTGCGGTGCCCACCGGCTTTCCTCCCAGAGCCGCGCCTTGAAGTCGATGGCCTTGTCCTTGAAGCTCTGGCTTCCGCTCAACGCCTCGGCGCCGTACCTGCGGTTGCTGATGGCGGTATAACGAAACGAACCCTCCAGCCAATCAAACGGTTGCAGGGAAAAACTGTAGCGTGAGTAGGGATCGGTGCGGTTGGCGTTGGCGCTCAACTCTCCCGCCGGGGCCATGCGTGCGGTGGGGGTCTGTAGCAGGCCCACGCCGCCGAAATCATTTTGGGTGTAACGGGGGTCACCGTGAGCCAACCCGCAAGGCAACAGCAGTACAGCCGCAAAACGTAAATTCAAGGGTTCACCTCAGCCAACGGTTGAGTGGCGAAAAACTCGGCCAGTTGTTGGTTGAGATCAGGGGTCGGCGTCTCAAGGTCGTCGCTGCGGATCGGCACCAGGATCCTGCTGCCGGGGGCCGCCACCACGCCGTCCTCGCGATTCCACGCCGCCACGCCCACGCGCCGTACCTGGCCGTCGGGCTGGATCAGCCACAGGTCATCGCGCTCGGCGTCATCGAGGACCGTGCAGTCGCCAACATAATCCCGCACCTCGCGCATGGCCCGGTACGGCACATCACAGGACTGCGCGACCGCCCCGAGCACCTGCACGGTGGACGGCCTCACGGGGTAGACCAGCCGGTCCCCGTCATCCAGCAATGCGTTGCGCGCGAACCCCGTCTCCACGGCGATCGGGTCCAGCACTTGCACCTGGCGGCCGGTGACCGGCAACTGTTCGACCTGTCGATACAGACGCGCACTCAAGTCCGCCCGGGAGCCACGGTCATCCAGCAAGGCCCCTCGTTGCAGCAGTTTCAGATCGAACAAAACCCCTGCCTTCAAGCGTTCCTGCGTGCTCACCAACGACTGGTGCAGCCACGCGGCGCCCAACCAGTAGCTTTCTGCATTGGGTTGGGCCACACGAATAACGTCCAGCAAACGCGCCCCCGGCTTGACCTCGAAGGCGCCAGGGCTGCGCACATCGCCACTGACTGTAACGGCCGCCTGGCCAGTGCCGGGGCCGATCAGCAACAGGCCCAGCCATAAAAGCTTCGAACACTTCATCGGGCTGCCTCCCGGTCGGGACGCAACTGCACGATTTTCAGAGCCAACCGGGGCGTCAAATGCTGCTCGCTGCGCCAGATGAAACCATCCTGCGGGTCGACCCAATAATGGTTGGTGGCGCGGAAATTCAAGGTGGGAGCGTCCACCTGCTCGTCGATGCGCAGCAAGGCGTAATCCTTGTCCAGAATGCGGAGGGTCTCGATACCGTGGCTGCTGAAACGGCTGTTGACCGCGATACCGATTCGGTTGCCGTCGTAGAGGTCGATCCAGCGTGTGCCGGTGTAGCCGTCGGGCAGATGCTGGAGCCCGCGCTTGAACGGCGATTCGCCACTGAAACGCGTGCCATCCAGGGAAACACCCAGCCCGACAGTGCGTACCACCAGGCCGTCACGCATCATCACCACTTGCTTGCCGGAAGCGACCCAAAACTGCAGGTCGCCCCGGCGCCGGGCCATGGCCATCACGCCCTCGCTGACGGCGGTGGTCACCAGGATCTGCGGGTATGGCACCGCGTCGACCTGGGCGCGGGTCACGTTGATCGGGGCCGGGCCCGTCACAGAGGTTTCGAGGGTGTACCACGACGCCCTCATCAACGGGTTACACCCGCACAACAAGAGCGCCATCGACAGGCAGGCGCTGGTAGGCAACATTTTCACCACGGGATAACGCCTTATCTGCTGTTGACTTCACTGAGGTCATTGGCCGATCGGGCACCAATCCCAATGGCACTGGCGGTCGGCAGCAACTGGCTGATCAGGCGGTTCCAGCGCGTCACGCCGGCCGGCCCGACGTACACGATGTCCTGGGGTTGCAAGTCGAACCGGGTGGCCAGCACCAGCGCGGAAGGTGATTGGGCATCGAGTTGGAACACCTTGGCCGGTTCGGCTTCCAGGTTGTCCACGCCGCGAATCACATAGACCGCATTGCCATTGGAAGTGGTCTGGTTCAAGCCGCCTACGGTACCCAGGGCATCGGTCAGGTTGATCGACTTGCCCTTGAAGCTCAGGGCCCGGGGCTGATTGACTTCGCCCATCAGATAGACACGTTTCTGGTCGTTATAGGGCAGGTACAACCGGTCGCCGCCCTTGAGGTAGATGCCCTGCAGTTGCGAGCCCTGGCGATTGAGGCTGTCCAGGTCAAGCGTGTACTCACGGCCATCGCGCGTCAGGGTCAGGCTCGAGAGGTCGGCATTCGTGGGGTCGACACCGGCAGCGCCAATGGCCTCGACAGCGCTCAATGGCGTGGTAGTGATCGGCTGTTGCCCGGCCTTGATCACCGCCCCGGTCACCACCACTGTCTGGCTGGCAAACCGCAGGACGCTGACGTCGACCTGTGGGCTTTCAATAAATTGCGACAAGCGCCCGGCGATAAAGGCCCGCAGCTCTTCGATGGTCTTGCCGGCCACCGGGACGTTGCCGATATACGGATAAAACAACGTGCCATCGGGGCGAACCAGGCGCCCGTTGGCGTCGATCTGCTGTTGCGGCCCGGACGGTGCCGTCAACTCGGGATGGTCCCAAACCGTGATAAACAACAGGTCATTGGCACCGACGCGATAGCCACCGGGCACATAAGACAACAGTTCTGCCGGCACCGATTCACGAACATGCGTGGCGGCATCCATGGCAATCAATTTGGGGGTGATGGGAATCAACTCTACCCGAGTACTTTCGGGAGAACCCTCACTGGACATTTGACTGGTGTCCATATGTTGACCAGGCGAAAACATGCAGCCGTGCAAGCTGAAACTTGCCAGCAAAAGAACAGGTAACCTACGAATCATAATGGCACTACGCTAGTCGAGGGCGAGTCTAAAAAAGATCACCCAGAAGTTCCGGGTGATCTTGAACAACACACATTGCGGGTTATTAGTTGGTACCGGTGGTACCGCCTGTACCGGTGGTGCCGCCGGTGCCGGAAGTACCGCCATTGGAACTGCCGCCCGAGTTGGAAGCCGCCGCCGCAGCGCCGACTACCGCGGTACCGACCCCGACGGTTTCACCGAGCGTCACGCCGCCCACGAGCGGGGTGCTCAACGACAGGGGCTCGCTCGCGCCGGCCGCATCGCTCAAGGCCTCGCTCGCGACTTCACCTGCCGCCAATGCCGCAGTACTGCTAAAGGCCAGCACGCCGGCCAACAGTATTTTCCTCATATCAGACTCCTTCTCGATATTTACCCCTTATCAAATAATGCAATAAGGGCGTAGTGATGGAACGGAGATAAACAGGCTATGCAAACTGCGCAAAGATCCTGTTGGATCACGCACTTAACCTCCTCGAAATCATCTCACTTGTGGATAGCTCAAACCACCAATGTTAATAATCGTCAGGATTAAACAACGGGGCGTACCGATAACCCGCGACCAATACCGTAATACTCGAAACCATTGGCTTTCATACGCTGCGGATCAAATATATTGCGGCCGTCAAAGATCACCGGCGTGCTCAGTTTTTCTTTTATCAAGTCCAGGTCCGGGGCCTTGAACTCCCGCCATTCGGTCACGATCACCAGCGCATCGGCACCTTGCAACGCCGCTTCCTTGGTGCCCATCAGCAACAGGTCTTCGTTCATCCCGTAAATGCGCTGGGTCTCGGCCATCGCTTCGGGGTCGAATGCCTGTACCCTGGCACCCACGCTGCGCAGTTGTTCGATCAACACGCGGCTCGAGGCTTCGCGCATGTCATCCGTATTGGGCTTGAAGGCCAGGCCCCAGATGGCGAAGGTCTTGCCCTCCAGCTGGCCGCCGAAGTGGTGGTGAATATGCCCGAACAGGTGCTGCTTCTGGCGCTTGTTGACTTCCTCGACGGCAGACAACAGCGTTGCCTGATAGCCGATCGACGACGCGGTGCGCTCCAGCGCCTGCACATCTTTCGGGAAGCACGAGCCGCCATAACCGCAGCCTGGGTAGATAAAGTCGTAGCCGATCCGTGGATCGGAGCCAATGCCTTTACGAACCGCCTCAATGTCGGCGCCCAAGCGTTCGGCGAAATTGGCCATTTCATTCATGAAGGAAATCTTGGTGGCCAGCAGGCAGTTGGCCGCGTACTTGGTCAGCTCGGCACTCCTGATGTCCATCGTGATGATCTTTTCGTGGTTGCGGTTGAAGGGTTCATACAGCTCCCGCATGCGGTCCACGGCGTAACTGCTGTCGCTGCCGATGATGATCCGGTCGGGCCGGGTGCAGTCGGCGACCGCCGAACCTTCCTTGAGGAACTCGGGGTTCGAGATCACGTGGAACTCCACCTCAAGCCCCCGCGACGTCAACACCTCGGACACCTTCGCCCGGACCTTGTCCGCCGTCCCCACCGGCACCGTGGACTTGTTAACGATAATCTTCGGCTCGGTCATGTTGAGCGCAATGGTCGCGGCAACGGAGAGCACGTACTTGATGTCGGCGCTGCCATCGTCATCAGGCGGGGTGCCCACGGCGATGAACTGCACCTCTCCATGCCGCACGCCTTGCGCGGCGTCGGTGGTGAAGTGCAAGCGTCCGGCATCATGGTTCTTCTGGACGAGCGCACTCAGCCCGGGCTCAAAGATCGGAATAATGCCGGCCTTGAGGTTCTCGACTTTAGTCGCGTCCACGTCGACACAACACACCTCATGCCCCGCGTCGGCCAGCACCGCTGCCTGCACCAGACCCACATAGCCGATTCCAAATACAGTTACATTCATTTCAATCTTCCTTTAAACAAGCTCGAGGCGGCCATAGCGGTCTTCAAAGCGGATGATGTCGTCCTCGCCCAGGTACGAGCCCGATTGGACTTCAATCAGCTCCAGCGGGATTCGCCCCGGGTTTTCGAGGGAGTGCACAACGCCAATGGGGATGTAGGTGGACTGGTTCTCGGTCAGCAGCACTTGCTTGTCGGCGATTTGCACATTCGCGGTGCCGGACACCACGATCCAGTGCTCGGCCCGGTGGTGGTGCAGTTGCACCGACAGCTTGTGCCCCGGCTTCACCGTGATCCGCTTCACCTGGTACCGATAGCCCTGGTCCACCGAGTCATATTTGCCCCACGGCCGATAGACTTCGCGGTGGCTGGTGCTCTCGATCCGGTGCTTTTCAGTCAGCTGCGCAACTATTTTCTTGACGTCTTGCGCGTGGTCCTTGGTGGTCACCAAAATCGCGTCGGCGGTCTCGACGACCACCACATCATTGATCCCTGCAACCGTGACCAGGCGGTGGCTGGCATGCACATAGCTGTTGGTGACGTCCTGCAGCAGCACGTCGCCCTGGGTGCAGTTCTGGTTCTGATCCTTGAGGCCCGCTTCCCACACTGAGTCCCAGGCACCCAGGTCGCTCCACGGCGAATCGAGGATGACCACCGACGCGATGTCGGTCTTTTCCATCACCGCGTAATCGATCGACACATTGGGTGCGTTCACAAAATCCACCTGGCTGAGCCGGGTGAAATCCTGGTCATGGGCCGCGTTGGAGAGGGACAGTTCCGCGGCCACCATGATCTCCGGGCTCAGGCGCTCCAGCTCGGCCTTCATCACCGAGGCGCGGAACATGAACATGCCGCTGTTCCAGAAGTAGTTACCTTGTTCCAGGTAGCCTTGCGCGGTCGCCAGGTCGGGCTTTTCCACGAAGGCATCGACATGCGCGGCGCCGTCCACCGCAGCCGCTTGAGTACGGATATAGCCGTAGCCGGTCTCCGGCTTGGTGGGCACAACCCCGAAGGTGACGATCTTGCCTTTGTTGACTTCCACCTTGGCCAGCGTCAAGGCCGCATTAAAGGCTTGGGTATCGCCGATCACATGGTCCGCCGCCAGCACCAGCAGGATCGGATCGTCCCCATCCGCCAGCGCCGACAGGGTTGCCGCCGCAATCGCCGGGGCGGTGTTGCGGGCGGTCGGCTCAAGGAGGATTTTCTGCGGGATCACGTCCAGTGATCGACTTTGCTCGGCCACGATGAAACGGTGTTCTTCGTTGCACACAATGATCGGCGGGCTGACGGTCTCGCCCTCTATCGACAGGTTCTTGATGCGATCCAAGGTGGCTTGAAACAAACTCAAGTCACCGTGCAGCGCAATAAACTGCTTTGGTTTAAGCGCTCTTGAAAGCGGCCACAGGCGCGTGCCTGAACCGCCAGACAATATAACTGGGATCATAACGATTACTCGATGATTAAAGGCAATAAGAGCGGATTGACAAACAGCCGAAACTTAAGAAGTGAATGACTTCACATAACTGATCAAGCGGTCCCTTTCGGTAAAGTCCAGTGAACTTTCGGCACTGCTGTAGTTAAGCGCCGAATCAATCGCCGAAAAGAACGCATCTTTATCATGGGCGATAAACACAGAGGGAAGGTCTGAAAAGTTTTCGGCGGTGTCGTACTGGTGATTATTGATGTGTTCACCGCGCCGACTGTCGCGCGGGACAATAACAATCGGTTTGCCCAGTTCAAGGGAGCGAATGATATTGCCCATGCCCGCATGGGAAACAATCACCTTTGACGCATTGAAGTTTTTGGAAAACAGCGGCTCGGCGATGGTCTTGTAAGCCGTAATGCGCCCCAGGTCATTTTCGTTATTGCCCACCTGGGCAACAATCGGGACCTGCGGGTTTGCATGACTCCACTCATGCAAGTAGCCGAGCATTCTTTCAAAGGGTGCTTGAGTGCCAACGCTGCAAAATATCATTTATACAATCCTCCCTTTATATTGGGCGCGGCTGTTTTGCGACAGCGTGGGCCACTGGGTCAGCAACTCATCGACAAAATACACAGCGATCCTGCCGGACAACGAGAGCTTCTTGGGATTGGCAATGCTGTCGATCCACAGGGTCTTTTTGCCCATCAGTTTTCCCGCGACCAGCCCCAGCAACCCCGGTGCCGCCCCGGTGGAGATCACGTACCTGGCCTTGCTGCGGTAAACGATCGCAAAGATCTGGCAAAAGCCCTTGATGATCTTCAACGGTTCACTGCGATTAAAGTCCGAGACTTGCGCGAAGGCATGGGTTGGATACTGCGAGCCAATGCTGATATCCACGGTGGCGATGGTAACTTTTTGACCGTCGAAGGCAGGCAGCAACTTGCTCATTTGTACCCAGTGCCCACCTCCAGAACAAATCAATAAAACATCACTTGATTGACTCATGACGGTTCCCTTCCTGTCAGGTGTAATAGACATCATTAAATAGTGGCGGCAGTTCTTAACAGTTGGGCCTGGCCTTTCCAGCGGGTTATTCGCTTGGCTTTGAGCAAGGCCGATTTCTCTTTATAGGTTTCTTGATTGGCGATGAGCTGCGCGACGCCGGCCTTGATGGACAGCGGGTCCAGGGTGTCGACAAACACCGCCGCCTCGGAAAACAACGAGCGCAGTACCGTGGTATTCGAAAGCGCCATCGGCCTGCCGGCGCTGACCGCTTCGTTGGCCACGCTCAGCTGGACGTTGTCGCGGGTGGTCAGGCCGAGCACCACATTCGCGTGGCACAGCAGCTGTTCAAAGGTCGCCTTGCTGAGGAAGCCGGTCAGCTTGATGTTCTCGGGGAGTGACGCCACGAGCCCCTCGGAGAGCTTGCCCTGATGCTTGCCGGTGATCAGGAAGTCGACACCGGGCATTTCCCGGGCGGCGTTGATCACGATCTCGATCGGTTCATCGATATCAAACGAGCACGGAAACAGTACATAGGGTGTCTCGCGCTCACTGGCGGGCGCCGCGTGAAAGTCACACGGCAAGTCTTCCAGGATAAAGATATTGGTGTCCTTGACGCCCAGGCCGGCCAACTCTTCTTTGACTTTAAAATTATGAACGACGACGGCATCGATTCTATTCAACAGCGCTACCGTGCCCGGAAAGCCTATCCATTGTTTGCGCAACAGGCTGTTGTGGGCATCGGCGATAATCTTCAGCCGCCGGTTGAATATAAACTTGTAGGCCAGTGCTATATGCAATACCGGGCTCGGCGGCAACTGCACCCACAGCACGTCAGGCGAACCGGCCAACAGGGTCTTCAGGGTTTTAAACGACTTGATCAAGTAATCCAGCGGCCGCGCGGATTTCTTCTTGAACTGGTTGGGCAGATGCAGAATGTCATACGCCCAGTATTGCTTCATGGTATCGGCGCGTCGTTGATAGCCAATCCATGCAATCATTAATGATTTCACGTCAGAGTCCTGCATAAATAAAGGTGGGGCCAGTGAGATTGCTTACACTGCAAACCAGATCGGAAAGTCGGCGTTGTATCGAATAGTGTTGTTTCTGAAGCGGATATGTTTGGCCGGATTGCCTCCCACGATCGAATACGCTGCAACGTTGCGCGTGACCACACTGCCCGGATAAACAACCGCGCCTGTTCCGATGGTGACGCCTGGCATCACCATCACATTGGGAAAGATCCAGGCATTGTCTTCAATCAACACCGGCTTCCCCACCAGGCAACTCATGGGGTCATCAATATCGTGGCCCAGCGTATAAATCCGGGTGTTATGGGAAATATTGACGTTGTCGCCGATGCGGATGCCCGCCCGGTTATCCAGGTAGCAGTCGTAATTGACCGTGCAGTTTTTCCCGACCGAGAAGTTGCCGAAGGAGAAAAACACCACGTTGCGGTGGATCGTAGTCCGGGCGCCCACCCGGCATCCGGTTGCCCGGAGCAACGCGCGTCGCAGATTGAAAAACAACGCCAGGCTGAGCAGCGTATTGAACAGCGCAACAGCGGCCTTCTTGATGTTCAGTTTCAGGTTCTTCATCTACTCGCCCTGCCCTGAAGTATCCGTTACGCGCTGTGAACTCATCACAAAATTCCTGAAGCGGATATTGGTACTCACCGGCGTGGCGAAAGACGGGTTATTGCCACCGAAGAACGTCGAAAACAGCAAGCCGTCGATGGTAATCTCCGGCGTGTCTCTAAACGTCAGCCCGGTTTCCGAGTGCACCAGCTGGTTGTCGTACCAAATGGAAATCACACCGTCGGCCTGCCCCGGCGTATTCAACTTCACCAGTTGCTCCAACCTGTGCCATTGCCCCACCGTAAAGATCCAGGAACCCAACCCGACTGCCGTGCCCCAGGTTTTACTGGTGGGCAAATACGCGTAAATGGCGCCGGCGCCCTTTTCTTTCCAGATGTAGCGCGTGGAAAAGCCGTCATGGCCGTTCGGTATCTTGCCGCCCGTATTGCCGGTGCCACCGTAGAGGCCCGGGAGCTTGCCGCCTTTTACAAAGTCGAAATTCCTGTCGAACTTCAACTCATAGGTCAGTACCAGGCATTCCCTGCCCGGTTGCGGCAGTGGGGATTTGAATTCAATGCCGCCGTAGGGCAACCCAAGGCGCACCATCGAACCCGGGTCATAGGAGCCGGCCGGAAAATGCACGGCAATGTCCTTGATCTTTTGGCTGTAGGCCTTGTTCGTCAGATTGGCCCTGCCCTTGATGCTGCTTTGCGCCTGGGGCCCGTCGGCCATCTGCGAAACGTCCGGCAGTGACGGGTAGATGTTCTTGATGCCTGGCTCGCAACGGTCGTTCAACTCAGATGCGCCGCTGGCAGCCACCTGCAGGGCGAACGCCACAATGAGTAGCGTCGAGGCTGTCTTTTTCACGTCGGTTGCCCCTCCACTTTATTTTTCATCGACCCATTTCAAAAAGTCGTCGACCGCTTTTTGCGCAAGGGAAGAACGCTGGGCGATCTCCTGCTTGAGGTGCTCGGCCATTTGCGCCTTGGATTGCCGGAATTCGCTGATGGTGGCCTTGATCACCTCAGGGTCTGGGGTGCTGACCAGCCGGGTGCCCTGCGGCAGCATTTCATGGACTTTTTTCAGCTTGTTTTCGATTTCAACCGCGATGGTGGGAAAGCCCAGGGAAGCCGGCAGCAGTACACCGTGTGCACGGGCGCTGATGATCACGTCGGACTCGACGATCAGTTTCGCCATGAAGGTTTCTGGCGTATCGCCCGCCGCGTCCCAGCACAACCATTCGAACCTGTGGTACTTGTCGATCAGGTGCTGGTCACGTTCCTTGTACAGCGAGACCAGGCGTACCTGCTCGCCACGCTTGGCGAGCTCATCCGCGGCCTGGACCATCGCCTTGATGAACTGTTGCCCGTTCGCGTCATGGGGCCAGTCGCGCAGGATGAAGGACAGGTACTTGCCCTTCTTGAGGCTGCCGACCTCCAGGTCTTTGCTGGAGATCCACAGGTCGGAAAGCAGGCTGGGGTCGGTGTACACCTCGACGTCGGACTTTCCGAAGGCCTTGCAATGCTGCTGGCTGGTACCGTCCCGCACGGAAATGTAGTCACAGCGATTGATCACGCTGACGGCGCGGGTCAGCAGCTTGCCGCCGCCATCGAAGGGGCCCAGGCCAATGCAGAACGCTGCCAGGCGCCGGTGGAAATAGATCCTGTCGACACCACCGCGCAACCCGACATACAAACGCAGAAGCGTGGACTTCAGGTCGGTCTGCGCCTTGATGCTCTTGCACAGCTTCGCCACGATGCCTTTGTTGGCAGCCGCCTCTTTGGCCGGTGGGATGAACGAGAAGAATTGGCCCCCACCGCCCAACACCACCAGGTCAGCCTTGACCGGCTCCTTGATGTGCAGCCACTTGATACGCGGGTTGAAGCTCCTGGCGATCTGCGGATGATCGACACCCACCGCTATATCCGATTCCTTAAAGCGTTTTTTCAGAATATTGATCACGCATAGCATTAATACGTCATCACCCAAATTACCAGGACCGTATGCCCCCCGGATATATACTTTGCTGACATTCATGCTGGGCTTCCATTTTCCACGGGGTCATTAAACACGGCATTCAAGGCAAACGTTGTTGCGAGAATGTAGATAAATATCAGCGCCATGATCATCAATCGATACAGCACACTTTCGACATAGGCGCTTGATATGAAACTGATGAAAGGCAATGCCCACAAGATCAGGATCCTGGGAGATACGAGCAACTCCAGAGGTAATATCTTCTTGTAGACGAAATACGGCAGTCCCAGCAGGAAGTGAATAAACTGCGAGCCGATAAATGCCTTGGCAATCCCGATTGCACCTTCTTCCCGAAGCCACAGTGCTCCGGCAATGAATAACACTCCCCATAGAATGTTACTCATCACACTGAACCAGGCCAGGTTCATCACGATCATTTTTCTTGAAATACCGGACTTGAATGCACTGAGCAGCGAACCCAGGATTACCAGGACTAATGTCACTTCAAAATCCCGCCCCAGGAAACTGCTGCCATACAGTTTGGCCAGCAACTCGGGGAACATGATCACCGGCTGTATGATCACCAACACCACCAGCCAGCCCGACAGAAAGTTCAAGGCGTCCAACTTGCGGCTTTTACCGCCCAGCGCGGCGGCCAGCATCGGCACCAGCACAGAGCCCAACACCACGGAAACATGGGAAAAGATCGCGTTCCATTGCATCGCGGCGGCGTACATGCCCAATGCGGCAAGGCCGTTAGTTGTTTCCGCCAGCAACTTGTTGGCGAACCAGTTCATCGGGGCGACCATCAACCCCGTCAGCAATACCGGCAGGCCAACCGACAGCACTGCGTGCTTTTCAGTCATTGCACCTTTGAAACTCAGCGTGGTATTTCGGGCCGTCAAAGTCTTCCAGCAGGCCAGTGCGCTGAAGAACACGATCAGCAATTGAGAACCGGCCAAGCCCAGCAGCGCACCATTGAGTCGCAACTGCAGGGTCAGGAAGTACGTCGCCGGGATCGCGACAATCGCAATGATTCCATTGATGGTCGCGATTGTCCGGTATTGGCCCCAACCGGTCAGGCAGCCCTGGGTCCATCCCGACAGGATAATCAACGTGATGGTGCTCAATACGATCAGCGATGCAGCGCTGAGGCTGTCTGCCCCCAGGATAACGCTGGAGAAAAAGTGCGGGAAAAACAGCGCTGTCCCGATGATGATCCCGCTGAACACAACCGAGAACAGCAGCGTCAGCGCGATGCCCCTGCCGGTCTTCTCGGGACAGGCCTCCTTGAACTGCCCGATATGCTTGGCCGTCGCCGTGGTGGTGGCTTGGGCGGCGACGTTGGCAAGCATCACAATCGCGCTCTGGATCAAGCCATACTCGCCAAACGATTGCGCACCCAATACCCGGGCAACCAGGATGCCGGTGATGACCACCGACACTTTGGTGGCCACGGCAGAAACGAAACTCCATGCCGTACTGGACACGAACTTTTTCAACAGTGTGCTGTTCATCCGGCATTCACCTGCAAGGGTGTGGTTATCAGCGGCTGGCCAGGCTTGAGGATCTTTTTGCGTTGCCTGGCGGTGTGTTCGGAACAGACCCGCAGCACAATCGCGCCATACGCGATACCGATGGCGTACGGCTGATAAGGCGTGGCCGAGACAACGAACATCACCCCCAGAAAGACGGCTATCGAAACCGCCACCCGGCTGTTCATGTGCTGGGTAATCGAGGTAATGAACACGTACAGCAAGTACACGCCGATCAGCCCGTACTTAACGAAGTAGGTTAGGTAGGCACTGTCGATATTCGAGTTCTTGTCATCGAGGCCACGGTACTCGAACCAGGGAATCTCGAACGGCGTGCCCGCGCCCAGTCCCACAAAGTAATGCAGCGGGTTCATGCCGCGGATCAACTCCAGCGCCGGGCTGAAGCGCGTGGCCAATTGGGCGGCCATGCCTTCGGACGACAAACCATCATTGATTCGATCAGCCCCGATCATATTGCTGATGCCAATGAACGCCATCAGCACCACCGCCCCGGCCAGGGCAACGCCTATCATGCGGGCCGGCCGGGTGTATTGGTGGATGATGATCGCCGCAAACACCGAGACAAAGATGAAGCGAGAGTTGGCAATGAACAAACAGATGAATGAAGTGGCTAGGCAAATGCTTGCGAGCTTTTTCCTGTGTTCGAACAGCCGTGGGTCTATGAAGTAATAAATCAGATAGGCCACGGCGGCGTACGTACCGCCGTCCAGGTAGCGGTAGGCGTTTTCTTCATAGTAGACGTCTTGAAACTTGTACAAGCCCAAGCGTAACCAGGCAATGTCCAGTACATTGAAGGCGGTCATCGCGATCAATAGCAGGAGCACTGTCTGCAACTTCAGCGTTTTTGCGGCAAGGGTCGCGATGTTCGAGAGCACGATAAATGACAGGATCATTATAAAAGGCCGAACATCCTTCAACAGGTACTTGTTCGAGGACTCCAGCAGGCCGCAGGCGAGTAACACCACATACAGCCCGCAACCAAAAAGCAGGCCGCCCGGTACCGTCAATTGTTTCTTCTGTGTAGCCACCTGCCGGATCAGCAGTGCGCCCAGCCCGCCCACGATATAAAAGTCAAAGAAGTAGATACCCTTGAGCGAGATTATTTCGCTGTAGGAGTTACCCGTGGGAATAACAGCCAGCATTATCCCGAATACTACGATTGAGTATTTTGGATTTTTCGCCGCGAGCAAACCCGCTGACAGCGCGATAAGGGATAACAGGTAAAACATGGCTGGGTATTCTTTATGCTGATTTGAATTTGGCACGCTACCGCCCCAGGATTTTTCGTTCATTTCCTGAAAACGTGACCTCTATCCTGCAATTACAGTGGTGAATCAGCTCCGATCAGCCTGGTACTCGTACTGGTAATACCCATAGTTGCCGTAGCCATATTTGGCCGAAGCTTTCTTTTCAACGCCGTTGAAGATCGCGCCCCTGAGCACGATGCCGTTCTGGGCAAATCGGCGCATGGTGTGCTCGATCTCTTTTGCCGGGTTCAAGCCATAGCGGGTGACGATCAGGTTGGTCCCCGATTGCCGTCCCACGATGGCTGCGTCGGTCACGGCCAAGAGCGGTGGCGTATCCAGAATCACCAGGTCATACCGTTCGCTGACCTGCGCCAACAGTTCGGTCAGGTTGCGGTGCATCAGCAGTTCGGAAGGATTCGGCGGTATTTGCCCGCGGCTGATGATGTCGAGGTTTTCAATGCCGGTTTTGTGGATGGCGGATTCAAGGGTGCATTGATTGGAGAGGATGTCGGAAAGCCCATCCTTGGCCGGCACACCCAGCACTTTGTGCAGGTAGCCCCGTCGCATATCCACGTCAATCAACAACACGCGCTGCCCGGTTTGCGCGATGACCGCCGCCAGGTTCACCGAGACAAAGGTTTTACCCACCTCGGGGCTGGGGCCGGAAATCATGATCCGGTTATTCGGCGCCTCGAGCATCGCGAAGTGCAAACTGGTGCGCAAACTGCGCAAGGCCTCCACTGCCAGGTCCGTGGGGTGACTGATGGCCAGCAATGAAGAACCGGCATCGGCACGCCCACGCCCGCGGGTGATTTTGTCTTCTTCGACCTTTTGCAGCGTGCTGTACGGAATCGACGCGTACACCGGCAAGCCCAGTTGCTCGATGGCCTCGGGGCTTTCCAGGCCACGGTTCAGCGCCTTGCGCAGCAGTACCAGCGTCACCGCCAGGAAGCCGCCCAGCAGCGTCGCGATCAGCACGATGAGGATCTTTTTCGGCTTGATCGGCTTGAAGAAATTGACGTCTGCGGTGTCGATCAGGCGCACGTTGCCCACGGTGCCCGCGCGCATCACATCGAGTTCCTGGGACTTGTTGAGCAACTGGGTGTAAATGGCCGTGCCGACCTCGACATCCCGGGTGAGGCTCAGCAGTTCCTGCTGGGTGGAAGGCAGGCTCTCGACCCGGCTCGCCAGGCTCTGCTGCTTGCTGGTCAGCTCGCCGATCTGAGTCAGCAATGCGCGATACGCGGGATGCTGGCGGGTGAACTTGCGGTCCATCTCGGCCTGTTGCAGCTTCAGCTCGGAGATGCTGGTATCGAGGCCCACGATCTGGTCGAGAATCGCCTTGGTTTCCAGGGTGATGTCCACCGACTTGCTGCGGGTCTGGTATTCATTCAAGGCCTTCCCGGCTTTTTCCAGGTCCTTCTTGACCTCCGGCAGTTGCTCCTTGAGAAACGCCAGGCTTTGCGCCGCCTCAGCCGAGGTGCGCTCCACGTTCTGCCGCACGTAGATCGCCGCGATCTGATTGAGGATTTTGATCGCCTGGTCCGGCTCGGTGCTTTCCAGCGCCAGGCCGATCATGCCCGACTCCTTCCCTCGCTCGACCACATCCAGGTTTTCCTGATAGTCGAGGATGCTGGTCAGTCGCGCATTGCGGATCACCCGGAAACGCGTGCCGGGCTTGGCGCGCAGTTCTTCAATCTGGAATGCCACGCCATTTTGCTCGAACGGCTGCCCGGCCTCGCCGGCCGCCAGCACCTGGTCATCTTCATCCACCAGGGTGTAGTGCGCGTTTTCACCCACGGTCAGGGTCAGCTTCTTGCCCAATTGCCCGTCGGGCAGGTCCAGCTTGAAGATCTTCAGCGACTCGCCGCCCCAGGCGAAGCTGTCCAGGCCCAGCAGCGGCTCGGCGATTGCACCGGGGTTGGCCTTCTGGAAGCGGCGCGCCAGGAACTCACCCACCACCGGGAAGTACATCGGCTGTACGACGATATCGAGTTTCAGGTTGTCGACGGTTTTGCCAATCACGTAGCGGGACTGGATCAGCTCGATCTCGGTGGCCGACGGCGACTCCTTACCCAGCATCCCGCCGATGTCCGAGAAGCCCAGCAAGTCGTTCTTTTTCGCTTCGACCTGCAGCAGGGCATTCGCCTGGTAGACCGGGGTTGCCAGCACCGCATAGGCGGCGCCAGTGACCATAAAGGCACCGGTCACCGCAGCGATCAGCCATTTATGGTCGATCAGTGTTCCAAACAGACCGAGGAGATCAATCTCCCCGTTATCGTCTTCCTGTACGGTGACTGCTGGCGTTTGCTGCATAAGTCGGATTCTTAGCCTTTATTTCGATTCAAAAAGTAGTGGCGATCAGCGTGCAAGACGCTGCGCCCATGCGTTTACAGCCTCTTCGATCAACGCATAAGCGTGCACAAACGCGGCCGTGCCTTGACGGTACGGGTCGCTGATCTCTCGCTCGTTTTGCCATTTGCCCAGCAGCAAGACCTTGCCTCGTGCCTCGGGCGCCATGCTGAGTACGGCATTGATGTGCTGTCGTTCCATGACCAGGATCAGGTCGGCTTCACTGATCGCCTGTGGCGCCAACTGGGTGGCCTGGTGCTTGTCGGCCGGATGACCGTGGGCTTCGAGTACCGCACGGGCGGTGGTTTCAATCGGCTTGCCGACCAACGCGGCAATACCTGCAGAACTGATCTTGATATCGGAGCACGGGAGTGCGCCACGCAAAAGACTTTCCGCGGTGGGACTACGGCAAATATTGCCAATACAGACAATCAACACTCTTTTAAACAAGGCACTATCCCCGGGCCATCCATTACCCCATGAAGCAACCTCTTCAACTTCATTACTTCACGGCAGTATTTATTAACACGTAACCCTTACTTCCCCCAAAATTATCTCCGGACGAAAAATAACAACCACCGCCTTCAAACCGACAATTTATAACATTCATTACTTCGCCACTCCCATCGGCTTTAAATTACAGCCTTGTCACGTATCGCCCTATATAGGAAGAGGAACGCCCATGAGCGCAAATGCCAACAAAGCCTGGTACCTGGTCCAGTGCAAATCCCGGCAGGACGAGCGCGCCGAGGAGCACCTCCAGCGCCAGGGCTATACCTGCTTCCGGTCTACCTATAAACGCGAACGGCTGTTGAAGGGCCAGCGCAGGACCACCCGTGAATCGTTGTTTCCAGGCTATCTGTTTATTCAAATGAGCCAGCAGGACAGCTGGAGCTCACTGCGCTCGACCCGCGGTGTGTCGCGGGTGGTGGCATTCGGCGCGCACCCGTTGCCCATCAGCGACACGCTGGTGGACGAACTCCAGGAGCGCGACCACCAGGCCGTGGTGAGCGCCCTGTTGCAGCCCGGTGAAAGCGTGCGCATCAATGAAGGGCCGTTTGCCGAACTTGAAGCGGTCTTCCTGGCCATGGACGGTGAGGAACGGGTGGTGTTGCTGATGAACTTCCTGCAACGGGAACAACGCATCAACTTGCCATTGGCAGAAATCAGCCGAGTGCAAAGAAGTGACTGATAGCGGCGCTGAACAGACAAGAAATAACATTCAATTTAATAACAGACTAAAAATAACATCCGCTTACTTTTTCACCTCTTGAGAATAAAGTAATACGTGAATTAACAGCGAGGGACGGCCATGAAAAGTTCAAAGCTATTGGTAGAGCGTATCGGCCTGTTTCCTTCTTCGGGAAACATTCACGTCAAGGTTAATAGTTCAACCACCGTTGTAGAACGCATGCAGGTGTTATACGCCGGCCATTCCCTGGACAGTGACGAATCCTGTACCGGGCTTTCAATGGTGTTTGCCGACTGGCGCTTCAAGTTGCAGGTGAGCAATCCCCTGTCCATCTGCCTGTGCGTGGAGAGCCGCGGCGACAGCCACCTGATGCAAATGAAGACGGCCGAACTATTGGCGAATATTTCCTGCACCGAGGAGCGGCCATGAGCATTTATGAGGATCTGAAACGGGCCTACGCCTTGAAAAGGCTGACGAACACGTTTGAAGGTTTCGTGGGCCTGGCACCGCACGAACAACTGCCGGCGGAGCAATATGCGCACAACACCCGGATCATGTCCCACTGGCTGGATCAGTTGCGCGGCAACTCACCGCAGGACATAACCGACACGTTGTTCAAGCAGATGAAGCGTTCGCAGCGCCGTGGCGATGCCCGGCGCTTCAATTGCCAGACGGTGCTGCTGGAGCTGCTGGTGGAAAGTAACCTGGCTCTGGACCTGGCCACTTACTCGGCGTTCAACTGCATGGAAGAGGCCCGCCAGGAAGGCTCCTGATGGGCCTGGTCGGCACCTGATACGGCCACTGCCACATGGTTGAGCAGCTTCTCGGCGTTGTACTTGGGTGCCATCGCACTTAACAACAGGATCACCATTCCCCCACCGATCAACGATGGGGAAACCCGCACTTCAACCACCTCAAGGCGCCACAGAAACGCCAGTGCCGCCATGCCGCCCAAAAAGCCACCGGCCAGTGCTTCGTTGAGTGGGTGAATATAGGGTGCCACGCAATAGGCACTGAACCAGCCGGCGATAAACATCCCGGCGATAGCTGCGGGCCAGCGCCACTCGGGGTTGACCCGGCGCGCCACCAGGCTCATCGCCACGGGCACCATCAACGACGTATTCATGGCGTGACCGCTGAGCACCGCAATATCCAGCTGCTGGAGCGCCACGCCCCAGCCCTTGAACAGCAACTTGCTGAACGCCACGATGGAATAGGTGCAGGCGATGGTCATCAGCCACCAGTTGACCGCCTGGGGCCGGGAATACCAGAGCCAGACGGCGATCACCACTGCGGCCGGAATCATGACGGTGA
Source organism: Pseudomonas sp. P7758 (assembly GCF_013386485.1). Classification (NCBI taxonomy): domain Bacteria; kingdom Pseudomonadati; phylum Pseudomonadota; class Gammaproteobacteria; order Pseudomonadales; family Pseudomonadaceae; genus Pseudomonas; species Pseudomonas sp. P7758. The sequence continues at coordinate 69,591 of NZ_JACARS010000142.1, forward strand.
TACCGCCATATTGCGCCAGTTCTTCCCGTATCAAGTGCTGTTCCCTACCCGCAAGTTTTTCCCGGACCCATGAGACCTCAGGTCCGGGCAAAACACAACGACTTCAGGGCGCGCCAGCCAGCGATTGCGGCGAAAACACCTCGGTATCCGTCAGTTTCCCTACCTCTACCCGGTGCGGGAAAATCTTCTTTTCCACAAACAAATCATCCACCTGCTGCAACGCCTGCACATCCCGCTCCTCTACCGGCAGCAGCGACTCATCACCCCATGTGCGCAGCAACTGTGAAACCTTGAGCGGGATATCGTTGACCGTGGCAAACACCCGTGCGTATTCCTCGGGGTTCTGCTGCGCCCATTCAAAAGCCTTGGCGAACCGCTGCAAAACGTCACGCAACGCCTGGCGCTTGAGCGGGTCGCTGAGCACTTCATCGGACGCGGTAATAAACGTCAGGCCGGTATTGATGCCCTCCCCGCTGATCAGCACCCGCGCGCCCTGCTGTTCGGCGAACGCCTGGTACACCCCGAAGGTCGCCCAGGCTTCGATCTTGCCGGCGTTGAACGCAGGTAATGCATCGGTGGGCAGCACGAAGCCGACGTTGACGTCCTTTTCATCCACGCCGGCATTCGCCAGGGCGCGGATCAGCAGGTACTGGGAAATGCTCCCACGGGCCGACGACACCACCACATTGCGTCCTTTCAGATCGGCCACGCTGTGGATCGGTGAATCGGGCGGCACCAGGATCGCAATGCTGCGCGCCTGACTGCGGCGCACCGCAACGATACGCAGCGGCGTGCCTCCGGTGGCAGCCGCCAGCACCGGCGTATCCCCGGCCGGGCCGAGGTCCACGGCGCCGGCGCGCAAGGCCTCGAACAGCGGCGCGGCGCCCTGGAAGTTGGCCCACTGGACCTTGTAGTCGATGCCATCCAGGGCGTGGGCGGCCTCCACCACCGTACGCAAGCCCTTGGCCTGGTCACCGAGGATCAAGGTCACACCCGACAGATCCGATGCAGACTTCGGCGCTTCAGCGGCTTTGTCGCAGCCGCCCATCAGCAGTGCAGCCGCCAACAGGCAAAGGGTTCTGAATTCAACCATGGGCAAACCGCCTGACGCTGGCGTTCGCAGGCTGGGCGGCCGGGGCGTCCACTTCAACCCCCAACAGGCTCAGCAAGCGCGCGCGAATCGCCTGGAAACCGTCCTGGCCGGTATCCCGTGCACGGGGCAGGTCGATGCGCAGTTGCTCGGCAATCTTGCCCTCCGCCAGCACGATCACGCGGTCGGCCAGCAGGATCGCTTCGTCGACGTCGTGGGTCACCAGCAACACGGCCGGCGTGTGTTTGCGCCAGAGCTCGATGATCAGGCGATGCATCTTGATGCGGGTCAGCGCATCCAGCGCGGCGAAGGGTTCGTCGAGCAACAGCAGCTTGGGCTCGCGCACCAGGCCGCGGGCCAATGCCACGCGCTGGGCCTCGCCGCCGGAGAGGGTCGCCGGGTACGCCTCCAGCCGATGGGCCAGCCCGACTTCCGTCAACGCCTGCACCGCACGGGCCTTGGCGTCGGGAACCCGCAGGCCGAGAATCACGTTTTTCCAGGCGCGCTTCCACGGCATCAGGCGCGGCTCCTGGAACACCGCCGCCCGGGCCTTGGGCACGCGCAACTGGCCGCTGTCGATGCTGTCCAGGCCCGCGAGGCTGCGCAGCAAAGTGGTCTTGCCGGACCCGCTGGCGCCCAGCAACGCAACGAACTCCCCCGGGGCGATATCCAGGTCCAGGCCGTCGATGACCCGCTGCTGGCCGAACTGGCGCACCACATTGCGCAACTGCACCGGTGCTGTTGAAGCTTCGAGAATCGACATGTCAGTTCCTCACAAACGATGGGCGCCAGGCCAGGGCAAAACGTTCCAGGGTGCGGATCAAGCCGTCGATCAGCAGGCCCAGCACGCTATAGATCAACAGGCAGATCACGATCACGTCGGTGCGCATGAAGTCCCGCGCATCACTGGCCAGGTAGCCGATACCGGCGGTGGTGTTGATTTGCTCGACAAACACCAGGGCCAGCCAGGAGATGCCCAGGGAATAGCGCAGGCCGACAAAAAACGAAGGCAACGAGCCCGGCAGGATCACGTGCCAGATCAGCTCGCGACGGTTGAGGCCGAGGGTGTTGGCGGCCTCGATCAGTTTGGGGTCGATGTTGCGGATGCCGGCGAACAGGTTGAGGTACACCGGAAAGGTGGTGCCGGTAACGATAAGTGCGATCTTGGTGAACTCGCCGATGCCGAACCAGAGGATGAACAACGGCACCAGTGCCAGGGAAGGAATGGTGCGCAGCATCTGCATCGGTGAGTCGAGGATTACCTCGCCGCGCTTCGACAGGCCGGTGATCAACGCGGCCACCACCCCGATACTCACGCCGATGCTCAAGCCCAGCAGCGCCCGTTGCAGGGACACCAGCAGGTGCTTGCCCAGCTCTCCGGAGACGATCATTGCCCACAGGGTGCCGCCAATCTGAGACGGCGCGGCGATGATCCGTGCCGGGATCAAGCCCAGCTCGGAGGCCAGTTCCCACAGCAACAGCAACACAATCGGGCTGACCAGCCGCAGCAACACATCGGGGGTGCGCCAGTTGCGCAGCCAGCGCGGAATCAAGCGGGACGCAACGCCGGCTTGACCCTCGGCCTTGTCGACGGAAAACGAACTGGCGTTAAGGGACTTTTCAGTCATCGGGCTTCCTTCCTCATCAAGAACACGGCCAGGAGCGCCGCTGCGGTTTCATGCTATTCGCATAAAAAACCTCAGTGAAATTCTATTTGGGAATAACCTAATACGATTAAAATGCGCATTACTGATAACTATCTAAAACTATGATTCTGTATTTTTATAATTAGGATAGAACCAATCGGCATTTTACAGGCTCGGGTGCGGCCCCTATTTTCGATAGCAGCTTTATTCCTGCCCTCAACAAGGACTGACCATGAGCATCGAATTTATCGGCTATATCGGCGGCCACCACGCCTCCGAGATCCACCCTCGCAGCGGCCCGACCTTGCAGCCCGACTACGTGGAGACCGTGGCCCGCGCCCACGAAGAGGCCGGCTTCGACCGCGCGCTGGTGGCCTTCCATTCCAACAGCCCGGACAGTACGTTGATCGCTGCCCATGCGGCCAGCGTGACGAAAAAGCTGCAGTTCCTGATTGCCCACCGGCCCGGCTTCGTCCAACCCACCCTCGCTGCGCGGCAGTTCGCCACGCTGGATGTGTTCAACGGCGGGCGCACCGCGGTGCACATCATCACCGGCGGCGACGACCGTGAACTGCGGGCCGATGGCAGTCATATCGACAAGGATGAGCGTTATGCGCGCACCGACGAGTACTTGAGCGTGGTGCGGCAGGAATGGACCAGTGAAAAGCCCTTCGACCATCACGGCACTTACTACCGGTACGAGGGTGCGTTTTCGACGGTGAAGTCGCCGCAGCAGCCGCATATACCGTTGTATTTTGGCGGGTCTTCAGCGGCGGCCATTGCGGTGGCGGGCAAGCATGCGGATGTGTATGCGCTGTGGGGTGAGACCTACGAGCAGGTGAAGGAAGTGGTCACCCAGGTGCGGGCTGAGGCGGCCAGGCATGGGCGTACGGTTCGCTTCAGTTTGTCGTTGCGGCCGATTCTGGCAGAGACTGAAGCGCTGGCTTGGGAGCGTGCGGATAGCATCCTGGAGCAGGCGACGGCGTTGGCTGAGAAGAATGGGTTTGTGAGGCGTGAACCGCCGAATGAGGGGTCGCGGCGGCTGTTGGCGGCGGCGGCCCAGGGGTCGCGGTTGGATAAGCGGTTGTGGACCGGGATTGCGGGGTTGCTGGGGGCCCAGGGTAACTCTACATCGCTGGTGGGTACGGCCGATCAAGTGGCCGAGGCGTTGCTGGATTATTACGACCTGGGTATCACGACGTTTTTGATTCGTGGGTTTGATCCGCTGAATGATGCGATCGATTACGGGAAGAGGCTGATTCCGCTGACTCGGCAGTTGGTGGCTGAGCGGGAGCGCCAGGCGGCTGGAAAAGTGGCCTGAGGGAGGGGGACCGAGTACATATCCGTTTCTTC
>NZ_JACARS010000143.1:0-24058 GCF_013386485.1 Pseudomonas sp. P7758
TACGGCGTGCACGCCGTAGATTTTTTCCAGACTCATGACTTGGCCTTAGGTTTGCGCGACCCGCCGCTTTTCGCGGGGGCCGAACCCGCTTTTGGCGGGCCTTTACGGTGTTTACTCGGCTTGCTCGACGGCTTTTCCGCCTCGCGGGACTTTCCCCCAGACGCCGCTTTACCACCGCTTTTGGCTTCGTTGAGCAACTGCTGCTTCAACTCGCGGCTCTTGCGCAGCTCGGCGTTTTTCGCCGCGGCATCGCTAGGGCGGTAGGCTTCGGGGGCCTTGTCCTTGGCAGACGAACGACGCGCAGGCTTGGCTGGCGCAGGCTCGGCGACCGCCGCTTTCGCAGGAGCGCCTTTGCCTTTGCTGGCCGGGGCTGCAGTTTCGCTGCCACGTTTTTTACGGCCAGTCGGTTCAGCCGGCTTGTCAGGCATACCGAAATCGATCTTGCGCTCGTCGAGGTCGACGCGCATGACCTGCACTTCCACGGTATCGCCCAGACGGAAGCTGCGACCGGTGCGCTCGCCCGCCAGGCGGTGATGCACAGGGTCGAAGTGGTAGTAGTCACCCGGCAAGGCGGTGACGTGCACCAGGCCCTCGACGTAGATGTCGGTCAGCTCGACGAACAAACCAAAACCGGTCACGGCAGTGATCACACCCGGGAACGACTCGCCCACGCGGTCTTTCATGAACTCGCACTTGAGCCAGTTCACTACGTCGCGGGTGGCTTCGTCGGCACGGCGCTCGCTCATGGAGCACTGCTCGCCCAACTGTTCCAGGGCCGCTTCGTCGTACGGATAGATCCGTGCCTTCGGAATGGTCATGGCACCAGCACGCTTGACGTGCGGGGTGTTCTGCTTGGAATGGATCACGCTGCGGATCGCCCGGTGCGTGAGCAAGTCCGGGTAACGACGAATCGGCGAGGTGAAGTGGGTGTACGCTTCGTAATTCAGGCCAAAGTGGCCCTGGTTATCGGCGCTGTACACCGCCTGGCTCAGGGAGCGCAGCATAACGGTCTGGATCACGTGGTAATCCGGACGGTCCTTGATGCTCGCGAGCAGAGCCTGGTAGTCCTTCGGCGTCGGGCCGTCCTTGCCTTTGTGCAGGGACAGGCCGAGCTCACCGAGGAACGCGCGCAGCTTCTCCAGACGCTCCGGCGGCGGGCCGTCGTGCACCCGGTACAACGCAGGAATCTCGTGCTTTTTGAGGAATTCTGCGGTGGCCACGTTGGCCGCCAGCATGCACTCCTCGATCAGCTTGTGAGCATCGTTGCGCGTGGTCGGGGTGATCGCGGCGATCTTGCGCTCGGAACCGAAGACAATCCGGGTTTCCTGAGTTTCAAAGTCGATCGCGCCACGCACGTGACGAGCGCCCAACAGCACCTTGTACAGCGCGTAGAGCTGCTTGAGATGCGGCACGACATGCCCGTACTCACCGCGCAGGGCCTTGGCTTCGCTGGTTTTCGGCTGTTCCAGGATGGTGCTGACCTTGTTGTAGGTCAGGCGCGCCTGGGAGTGAATCACCGCTTCGTAGAACTGGTAGTCGGTCATTTCGCCGGTTTTCGAGATGGTCATCTCGCACACCATGGCCAAACGGTCGACTTTCGGGTTCAGGGAGCACAGGCCGTTGGACAGCTGCTCAGGCAGCATCGGGATGACGCGCTCGGGGAAGTACACCGAGTTGCCGCGCACCTGGGCTTCGTTGTCCAGGGCCGAACCGATCTTCACGTAGCTGGACACGTCGGCAATCGCGACGAACAACTTCCAGCCGCCGGAGAACAGGCGCAGTTTGCCAGGCTTGGCTTCGCAGTAGACCGCATCGTCGAAGTCGCGGGCATCTTCGCCGTCAATGGTGACGAACGGCAGATGACGCAGGTCGATGCGCTTCTCTTTGTCTTTTTCTTCGACTTCCGGCTTGAGCTTGGCGGCTTCTTTGAGCACAGCCTCAGGCCAGACGTGAGGGATATCGTAGGTGCGCAGCGCAACATCGATTTCCATGCCCGGCGCCATGTAGTTGCCGACCACTTCAACGATATCGCCCTGTGGCTGGAAGCGCGCAGTTGGCCAGTGGGTGATTTTCACCTCGACGAACTGGCCGACCTTGGCAGCGCCATTGCGGCCCGGGGTGATCAGCACTTCCTGCTGGACCTTGGGGTTATCCGGCACCACGAAGCCGATGCCGCCTTCTTCGAAGTAACGGCCGACGATGGACTCGTGGGCACGGGACACCACTTCGACGATCACGCCTTCACGGCGACCGCGACGGTCAAGGCCGGAAACGCGCGCCAGGGCACGGTCGCCATCGAACACCAGGCGCATTTGCGCCGGGCTCATGAACAGGTCGTCGCTGCCATCGTCCGGGATCAGGAAGCCGAAACCGTCACGGTGGCCGGCGATGCGGCCGAGGATCAGGTCGAGCTTGTCCACCGGCGCGTAGGTGCCGCGGCGGGTGTAGATCAACTGGGCATCGCGCTCCATGGCGCGCAGGCGACGACGCAGGGCTTCGAGTTGGTCTTCGGTGGTCAGACCGAATTCTTCAACCAGCTGCTCGCGGCTAGCAGGCGAACCCCGATCGGCGAGGTGCGCCAGGATCAGTTCGCGGCTAGGAATAGGGTTTTCATATTTTTCCGCTTCACGAGCGGCCTCGGGATCGAGGGACTGCCAATCGGCCATTAGAGAGTTTTCACCTTGTCTATATGCGGGTTAGTTTGGCATACGCGTATTGAAACGGGAAATTTCAGGTGTCAACAAGCCCGTAAAAGCACTTTGTAGCCCTTGGAATGCACCTTGCGCGACCGTCGGCGAAATATTCCAGACTTTTTTCATGGCAGGGCTTTACAGCTCAAAACAGCCTCCGTATAGTGCGCGCCATCGACGACGGCAACGTTGTTGATGCTGCCCAGGTGGTGAAATTGGTAGACACGCCAGCTTCAGGTGCTGGTGATCGCAAGGTCGTGGAAGTTCGAGTCTTCTCCTGGGCACCAATTTCAAACTCAAGGTTATGCCTTGAGTCTCCAAAAACCCGCGAAAGCGGGTTTTTGCGTTTCAGGCCTTTGATTTTTAACAAGAATCTTGATTTATATTTTTGAATCAGGGGTTTACAGATCAAAAAGCCCTCCGTATAGTTCGCTCCATCAACAGCGCAAGCGTTGATAATGCCCAGGTGGTGAAATTGGTAGACACGCCAGCTTCAGGTGCTGGTGATCGCAAGGTCGTGGAAGTTCGAGTCTTCTCCTGGGCACCAAATTCAGATCAAACCCGCGAAAGCGGGTTTTTTCGTTTCCGGGGTTTGAAAACCTGACCGGTGATTTCCCCCCTCGTCCGCACTTGAGAAGTTTTATCGTTTATCCTTGTAAGGATTTGTTGCACTCAAGTGAGGAAAACCCCGGATGATGATCCGCGATACCCGTCTCAAGACATCCCTTCTGCGTGGCCTGACCATCACTCTGCTCGGCCTGACCCTGCTCTCGCCCGCTGCCTATTCTGCCGACAAGGTTGCACTGACCTTGTACAACGGCCAACACAAGGAGGTCGGCGATGAACTTGCCAAGGCCTTCGAAGCCAAGACCGGCATCCACGTCAATGTGCGCAAGGGCAGCAGCAACCAGCTGGCCAGCCAGGTCGTCGAAGAAGGTGACCGCTCCCCTGCCGACGTGATCTACACCGAAGAATCGCCGCCGCTGAATAAACTCGGCGAGCAAGGCCTGCTGGCAACCATCGACGCCAGCACCCTCGACGTCCTGCCGAAGGAATACGTGGCCGCCAACGGCGCCTGGATGGGCGTAACCGCACGCACCCGCGTCGTGGCCTTCAACCCGAAGCTGATCGCCGAGAAAGACCTGCCCAAGTCGGTACTGGATTTCGCCGGGCCCGAGTGGCAAGGCAAGGTCGGTTTCGTGCCCACCAGCGGCGCGTTCCAGGAACAAGCCGTAGCGATCATCAAGCTGCACGGTCGCGAAGCGGCTGAAGAGTGGCTGACCGGCCTGCGCGCTTTCGGCAAGGTCTACAGCAACAACATGGTTGCGCTCAAGGCCGTGGAAAATGGCGAAGTCGCCACCGTGCTGGTGAACAACTACTACTGGTTCGCCCTGAAGAAAGAAAAAACCAACCTGGATTCGCAGCTGCACTACTTCACCAACGGCGATGCCGGTGGCCTGATCACCGTGTCTGCCGCGGCTGCACTGAAATCCAGCAAGCATCCAAAGGAAGCCCAGCAACTGCTGGCATTCATGGCCAGCGAAGAAGGCCAGCGGGTGATCACCAACACTTCCGCCGAATACCCGCTGCGCAAGGGCATGGAATCCAACCGCGGACTCAAGCCTTTCAGCGAGCTGCAACCGCCGAAAGTCACCCCTGCCGACCTGGGCAACGCCGAAGAAGCCCTGGAACTGGAACGTGACGTTGGCTTGAACTGATGAACCCATCGCTCCCCGCCCCCGCCTTGCGCGGGGGTTTTACGCCGAGACGCAAACGCCCTTCGATCTGGTTGCTGCTACCAGTCCTGCTGCTGGTAGGCCTGAGCCTGTTGCCGCTGGCATATGTCGGCCTCAAGGCCTGGCAGGCAGGATGGGCCGAGGCGGTGCGTTTGCTGTGGCGACCCTATGTATTCGGGTTGCTGCGCAACACCCTGGCGCTGATGGTCGGCGTCACCGTGGCCTGCGGCGTGATCGGCTTGTCCCTGGCCTGGCTGCTGGAACGCAGCAACCTGCCGGGGCGGCGGATCTGGGGAGTGATCCTGTGCCTGCCGTTCGCGGTGCCAGCGTTTGTCAGCAGCTTTACCTGGGTTTCGTTAAGCGCCAACTTTGAAGGGTTGGGCGGAGCGATCCTGGTGATGACCCTGTCCAAATACCCACTGGTGTTTCTGCCGGTGGCGGCAACCCTGCGCAATCTTGATCCATCCCTGGAAGAATCGGCCCGCACCCTCGGACTGAATCGCTGGGGCGTATTCTTTCGCATCACCTTGCCGCTGCTGTGGCCGTCGCTGCTGGCCGGGGCACTGTTGATTGCCCTGCATATGCTGGTGGAGTTCGGCGCGCTGTCGATCATCGGCTTGCAGACGTTTACCACCGCGATCTACCAGCAATTCGAGCTGGAGTTCAGCAACGCCAATGCGGCGATGCTCTCGGCGGTGCTGCTGGTGATGTGCCTGACGCTGCTCTGGCTGGAGCTGCGGGTGCGCGGCAAGGGCCGACACGTGCGTACCGGCCAGGGCGCGGCGCGGCATGCCGAACAGGTTCGACTCGGCAAATGGGCGGCGCTGGGGCAGCTGTATTGCCTGCTCCTGGCGATCATCGGCAGCGGCATTCCACTGGGCATGCTCGGTTATTGGCTGGCAGTGGGCAGTTCGGCGGCATTTCCGATAGCCGAGATCAGCGAGGCGCTGCTTTCTTCGTTGGCGCTATCCCTGGGCGGCGCCGCGCTTTGCCTGTTGTTTGCCGTGCCGGTGGGCTTGCTGGTGGTGCGCTACAAGGGCCAGCTCGCACTGTGGGCCGAGCGCCTGCCGTACCTGCTGCACGCCCTGCCCGGCCTGGTGATTGCGCTGACACTGGTGTATTTCGCCCTGCATTACGTGCCGGCGCTGTATCAAACGTCGGCGTTGCTGCTGATCGCTTATGCGCTGCTGTTTTTGCCCCTGGCCCAGGCGCCGATCCGCACGGCGCTGAACAAGGCAGCACCACAGCTGGAAGAGGCGGCGAGAACGCTGGGCGCGTCGTCGTTCAGTGCGTTTTGCCGGGTGACGCTGCCGATTATTTTCCCGGCATTGGGGGCGGCGTTTGCGCTGGTGTTCCTGGATGCGATGAAGGAATTGACGGCGACGTTGCTGCTTAGCCCTACCGGGCTGAACACCTTGGCAACTGCCGTGTGGGCGCACACCTCGAATGTGGAATTCGCGGCAGCGGCGCCCTATGCGGCATTGTTGATTTTGGTGTCGGGACTGCCGGTGTATTTGCTTACGACGCGGATGTACCTGAGCCGCTGAAATTGCTTTCGCGAGCAAGCCCGCTCCCACATTTGCTCGCATTCCAGAAGTGGAACTCGGTCGAATGTGGGAGCGGGCTTGCTCGCGAAAGGGCCGCACCAGGCGACATCAAGCCCGGAACTGCCCCAAGCTCGCCTTCAACTGCGCAGCCAACCCATCCAGCACTTTGCCACTGGCTGTAGTCTCTACCACCGCCTGCGCCGCTCGCTCAGCCTGGGCATGAATGATCTCGACTCGCCCACGCACCGCATGCGCACCCTGCGCCTGATGCTCAGCCGCCCGCGTCGCCAGGCCAATCGCTGCATGCACCTGCTCCACCGAGGCCTGCACCGACTGCTGCAGGCGCACGCTGTCGCGTAATACCAGCAAACCTTCGCTGGCCTGGCGCCCGGCCTTGCCGATGGTTTCCACAGCCTCACGGGCGCCTTGCTGCAAGGCCACGATGTGGGCCTGGATGTCGCCGGTAGAACTCTGGGTTTTACTGGCCAGGGCGCGAACCTCGTCCGCCACGACCGCAAAGCCGCGCCCGGTCTCACCGGCTCGCGCCGCCTCAATAGCCGCGTTGAGCGCCAGCAGGTTGGTTTGCTCGGCAATCCCGTGGATCACCGTTAACACCACCTCGATCTGCTCGCTCTGCTGCGCCAGCCGCTCGATCACCTTGGAACCGGCCTGCACCTGCCCCGCCAACGCCTCGATCAAGCTGCCGACTTCGGCTGAAGTGCGGGAATTTTCATCAGTCGCCTGGCGAATATCCACCACCTGCTGCAAGGCCGCCTGCATCGCATGGCTTTCCGCCTGGGCCTCATCCGCCATTTGCGACAGCGCCCGCAGGCTTTCGGCAACCTCATCACGCTGCAAGCCGGCGGCCGCATCGGCACCCGCATTGCGCAGGGTCATCGCGCCGATTTCCACACCGGTACGCTGGGCCACATCACCGGCTTCACGCACGATCGGCTGCAACTTATCCACAAAGCGATTGACCGCCGAGGCCATGTCGCCGATTTCGTCCCGGCTGTTGATCTGCACACGCTTGGTCAGGTCGCCCTCGCCTGCCGCCAGATCGTCCATCGCTGCAATCAGCAGCTTCAGGCGATTGACCACCCGACGGCCGAGCACTACAGCAATCAACAGCAATACACCAAAACCTACCACCGCCAGGCCCATGCCGATGCGCCAGCGCAACGTGCCCGCCGCCTCTTGCACGGCGCTGGTGGTATTGGCGGTCATCTGGGTGGCGGTGGCTTGCGCCGACTGCAAACGCGCGCCCATGGCCGCCGCGCTGTCAGCCGCGGCACCCTTGAGGCTGTCGCCCACCAACTGGTCACCGCTGGCAATCAGTGCAGCAAAACGCTTGTCCAGCGCGGCCAGGTCAGCCTCGACCGAGGCAGTCGAAACCCCCATGCGGACCTTGCCGATCTCTACGCCATTGGGGCTGATGGACGCTTCGACGTAGAACACCGAGGGATCATTCTTCGCCGCATCCAGCACTTTATCCAGGGCACGTTCGCCCTTGCCCTTTTCCAGCAGCGCCTGGTTGATCGGGTTTTCACGATTGAGGTAACGGGTCAGGTGCTCACCAGCCGCGTCGTCATACACCACAAACAACACGTTGGGATTGCGCTGGGCTCTGCGGGCAAACTCAGACAGCGTCGGCACGTCGCTGTCCCACATGGCGCGCGGCGCCACCGAGGCGAGCAGTTGCGCCATGTCATTGGCAGAGTCCTGCAGGTCTTTTTCCAGGGTCGCACGCAGTTGCTTCTGCTCTTCCTGCAGGCGCGTGGAAAGCCCCGCCGTCAGACGCTGGCGCGTGCTGGAAGACAGACTGTCCAGGCTGGATGTCACTTCCTTGCCGGCTTGCGCCAACTCGCCGGACAGTTTCTGGCTGTCGACGCCCAGGCGATTGCCCAAATCAGCTTCCAATGCAGTGACGGTGCTTCGCGTCAGGGCGACGGCCACCAGTACCTGCACCAAAAGAGCGATACCTAGGGTAACGAACACCGGCCGCAACAGCCGGCTTTGTAACAATGAGAGAACGGCAGACACTGGGAATCCCTCCACCACGGGTGCCATTAATTTGATAGCACCGCGAAAGAAAGAACCATAGCAAGGGTCGTGCCGTTTACCAGGCGGAAACGACAAAGGGCTCCCGAAGGAGCCCTTTGCTTTTTACATCAACAGCTTATTAAGCGAACGGGTGACGCAGAACGATGGTCTCGTTGCGGTCCGGGCCCGTCGAAATAATGTCGATCGGCGCACCGATCAGCTCTTCGACGCGCTTGATGTAAGCGCGGGCGTTGGCTGGCAGTTCTTCCAGGGTCTTGGCGCCCACGGTCGATTCGGTCCAGCCTGGCACTTCTTCGTACACAGGCTGCAGGCCTACGTAGCTGTCCGCGTCAGTCGGGGCAACGTCCTTGCCTTCCGCATCCTTGTAGCCGATGCAGATGTTGATGGTTTCCAGGCCGTCGAGTACGTCCAGCTTGGTCAGGCAGATGCCCGAGATGCTGTTCACATCGATAGCGCGACGCAGGATAACGGCGTCGAACCAGCCACAACGGCGGGCACGGCCGGTCGTCGCGCCGAACTCGTGGCCTTGTTTGGCCAGGTGCGCGCCGACGTCGTCGAACAGTTCAGTCGGGAATGGACCCGAACCTACACGCGTGGTGTATGCCTTGGTGATGCCGAGGATGTAGTCCAGGAACATCGGGCCAACGCCCGAACCCGTCGCAACGCCGCCAGCGGTGGTGTTGGAGCTGGTGACGTACGGGTAGGTGCCGTGGTCGATGTCCAGCAACGAGCCCTGGGCGCCTTCGAACATGATGTCTTTGCCGGCGCGACGCAGGTCGTGCAGCTCGGCAGTCACGTCCAGCATCAGCGGCTTGAGCAGCTCGGCGTATTCCTTGCACTCGGCCAGGGTCTTTTCAAACTCGATGGCCGGCTCTTTGTAGTAACCCACCAGCATGAAGTTGTGGTAATCCACCAGTTCACGCAGCTTGTCTTCAAAGCGCGGCATGTTGAGCAAGTCGCCCACACGCAGGCCACGACGTGCAACCTTGTCTTCGTAGGCCGGGCCGATGCCGCGACCGGTCGTGCCGATCTTCAGCTCGCCACGGGCCTTTTCACGGGCCTGGTCCAGCGCAACGTGGAAGGACAGGATCAGCGGGCAGGAAGGGCTGATACGCAGGCGCTCGCGCACTGGCACGCCCTTTTCTTCCAGCTTGGTGATCTCGCGCAGCAGGGCGTCAGGTGCAACCACCACGCCGTTGCCGATCAGGCACTGCACGCCTTCGCGCAGTACACCCGACGGGATCAGGTGCAAGACGGTTTTTTCGCCATCGATGACCAGGGTGTGGCCAGCGTTGTGGCCACCTTGGTAGCGCACTACGGCGGCAGCATGTTCGGTCAGCAGATCAACGATCTTGCCTTTGCCCTCATCACCCCATTGGGTGCCCAGGACTACGACATTCTTACCCATAACACTTGTCCTCATTCGCGCAAACTTGGTGCCGGCAGTGGCCGGCAGGAAAACTCAAGAAGCCAGTGGCGATACTTGCCAAAGCCCGTTCTGCTGAATCAATTGCCGGTCGCAGTCCGCTTCACGGGCGGCGGCCAATGGCTGCCCAGGCAAGGCCTGGACCACACGCTGACCCTCACTGCGCAACTGGCAAACCTGCTGCCAGAGTGCTGCGTCCGTACTGTCGGGCATCCAGATACCGCCAGACGGCAGTTCGACCTCAGCACGCCCCAGGGTCACCAGGGTTTTCAAATCGGTGGAAAAACCGGTCGCCGGACGAGCGCGACCGAAGTCGGCGCCGATATCGTCGTAACGACCGCCCTGGGCGATGGCCTGGCCAACACCCGGGACAAACACCGCGAACACCACACCGGTGTGGTAGTGGTAGCCGCGCAACTCACCCAAATCAAAGTACAGCGGCAACTGCGGGAAGCGCGCAGACAACTGCTCGGCAATCGCCAGCACATCGTCCAGGGCCGCCAATACATCAGCCGGCGCATTCGCCAGGCGATCACGGGCGGCGGTCAGTACTTCACGGCCGCCACACAGATCCACCAGCGCACGCAGCATGCCGGCCAGGTCGGCAGGCACGCCCGCCGTCAGGGCAATCACTTCATCGATGGCCTTGCGCTGCAAGGCATCGAACAACTGTTGTTCCACTTCACCCGACAAGCCGGCCGCACGGGCCAGGCCGCGGTAGATACCGACATGCCCAAGGTCCATGTGCACATCCGGCACATCGGCCAGCTGCAACATGGCCAGCATCAGGCTGATGACTTCCACGTCGCTGCTCGGGCTGGCATCACCGTACAACTCGGCGCCCAACTGGATCGGGCTGCGGGACGACGACAACGCACGCGGTTGCGCATGCAGCACGCTGCCGGCGTAGCACAGGCGGCTTGGCCCTTCGCGACGCAGGGTGTGCGCATCAATGCGCGCTACTTGCGGCGTGATGTCGGCACGAAAGCCCATTTGCCGGCCCGATTGCGGGTCGATGACCTTGAAGGTGCGCAGATCCAGGTCCTGGCCCGCGCCGGTCAGCAGGGATTCCAGGTACTCGATATGCGGAGTCACGACAAACTCGTAACCCCAGCTCTGGAACAGATCCAACACCTGGCGGCGCGCGATTTCAATGCGCGCAGCTTCTGGTGGCAGTACTTCTTCGATGCCATCTGGCAGCAGCCAGCGGTCTACCGTTGCCATTACGCCATTCCCCTATGATCCGGGCGGCCAGCCCTCGGGCGAGCCTTGAGTGAAGCAGAAAATACCCGGCCCCTGCATAAACCACGCGCAAGAGCGACGGGACGAACGACCAACAATCGGCCTCGTCGGGCACTTTCCTCGAAAAACCTGTGGCGCCTGCGGAGCAAAACCACAATCAAACATGCAGACGCAAAAAAGCCGGGAATTTCCCGGCTGCCGCATCATACACCCGTTTTCTGAAAGGATCACCCCGCCCGGCATTTTAGCCGCCCGACGGAGCGATTCTCAGACTACATGCGGGTTACTTGGACTTTTCCAGGTAGCGGAAGAAATCGCTACTTGGGTCCAGCACCATGACGTCGGTTTTGTTCGCAAAGCTTTCACGGTAGGCGCGCAGGCTACGGTAGAACGCGTAGAACTCCTGGTCCTGGCCATAGGCCTTGGCGTAGATCGAAGCGGCTTGAGCATCACCATCACCACGGGCCTCTTCAGACTCGCGATAGGCTTCAGCCAACAGTACGCGACGCTGACGGTCGGCATCCGCGCGGATCCCTTCTGCCAGTTCGTTACCCTTGGCGCGGTGCTCACGAGCCTCGCGCTCACGCTCGGTGCTCATACGTTCGAACACGCTGCGGTTCACTTCCTTCGGAAGGTCGATGGCCTTGACCCGAACATCGATCACCTCGATGCCCAGCTCTTTTTCCGCCATCGCATTCAACGAACGCGTGATGTCCGCCATCAGCGCGTCACGTTCACCGGATACCACCTCGTGCAGGGTGCGCTTACCAAACTGGTCACGCAGGCCCGATTCCAGACGGCGCGACAAACGCTCGTCGGCAATCTGCTTGAGGCCGGAGGTCGCGGTGTAGAAGCGCTCGGCATCCTTGACGCGCCACTTGGCGTAGGCGTCAACCATCACAGCTTTCTTTTCCAGGGTCAGGAAGCGTTGTGTCGGTGCATCCAGGGTCATCAGGCGGCCGTCGAACTTGCGCACCTGGTTGACGTAGGGGACTTTCACATGCAGGCCCGGCTGGACATCCGCCTGGACCACGCGACCGAATTGCAGCAACACCGCGCGCTCGGTCTGAGACACGATATAGAAGCAGTTCCAGGCAGCGATGACCACGACGACGCCCACAATCAGGGCGGTCAGCGATTTATTGCTCATCAACGACTCTCCCTGGTACGTGTTTGCTGTTGCAGCAGGTCAGCGGCCGCACGGGCGCTCGCTTCGTTGGCAGCAGCATTGGAACCGGTAGCCGGTGCGCTGGTGCTGCTACGACCACCTTCGATCATCTTGTCCAGCGGCAGGTACAGCAGATTGTTCTGCCCGCCCTTGCTGCCGGTCACGAGAACCTTGCTGGTGTTGCTGAAGACTTCCTGCATGGTGTCCAGGTACAGACGCTCACGGGTGACTTCCGGTGCCTTGCGGTACTCGGCCACCAGCTTGGTGAAACGATCTGCCTCACCCTTGGCGCGGGAGACCACTTCGTCGCGGTAACCGTTGGCATCCTCAAGGATGCGCTGGGCCTGGCCACGGGCTTCCGGCACCACGCCGTTGGCGTAGGTTTCAGCCTGGTTGCGCGAACGCTGCTCGTCTTCACGGGCACGGATCACGTCATCGAAGGCTTCCTGCACTTCACGCGGTGCCGCTGCGCTCTGTACGTTGACCTGGGTCACGGTGATACCGGTGCGGTACGTGTCGAGGAACCGTTGCAGGCGCTCCTTGATTTCGCTGGCCATCAATTCACGGCCTTCAGTCAGCACCTGGTCCATTGCGGTGGAACCCACCACGTGGCGCAGGGCGCTTTCGGTCGCATGTTGCAGGCTGATTTCCGGCTGGTCGACGTTCAGCACGAAGTCCTGCAGGTTGCTGATCTTGTACTGCACGGTCAGCGGCACTTCGACGATGTTCTCGTCTTCGGTCAGCATCTGGCCCTGCTTGGTGTAGGCACGCTCACGCGTGACGTTTTCCATGTACTTCTTGTCGATCGGCGGGAAGTAGATGTTCAGGCCAGGGCCGACAGTCTCGTAGTACTTGCCGAAGCGCAGCACCACGGCTTGCTCCTGCTCGTCCACCACATAGACGGCGCTGTACAGCCAGACGGCCGCCAGCACGACGAGGCCGATGCCGAGCAGGCCGTAACCACCGCCCTTGCTCGTACGACCGCCTTCGTCACCACCACGTTTTTTTCCACCACCGAACAACCCATTCAGGCTTTCCTGCAGCTTTCGGAAGGCCTCGTCGAGATCTGGTGGCCCCTTGCGGTCGCCATTATTGCGGCGTTTACCACCCCAAGGATCCTGATTATTCGAGTTGCCACCCGGCTCATTCCAAGCCATAGCGCTCTCCATCTGATAAAGCAAAGACGCACCCACGGCGCGCCGACCAATGCTACAGAATGCCTGTCACAGCGGCACAACCGCTTTCTCAGGCTTTTATTGCAAAGTGTGTTGTTCGATGAACTCTGTCGGCACAACGCCTTCACGGCTGACCAGCCGATTCAGCTCCGAGCGCGGCAATCGAACGGCCAGCAAGCTGACACCTTCTTCGTCGTGTTCTTCTTTCTGTACCGCGCCCAGCTCGAAAAACTGTGCACGCAGTCGAGCAAAACGCTGCGGCAAGCGCAAGGTGCCGACGAACAAATCGCTGCCCAACAGCTCGGCAATGGCTTGTTCAAGCAATTCCAGGCCACTGCCATCACGCGCCGACAGCCAGACCCGCTGGGGCTTGCCGTTTTCGTCGCGCTGGATTTGTGGCTCAACGCCTTCAAGCAAATCGAGTTTGTTATAGACCTCGAGGATCGGCAAGTCCTGGGCACCAATCTCGCCCAGCACCACCATGACCTGTTCAATCTGCAACATGCGATCCGGTTCGGCCGCATCGATCACGTGCAACAGCAGGTCGGAATTGCTCGACTCTTCGAGCGTAGACCGAAATGCCTCGACCAGCTTGTGGGGCAAGTGACGAATGAAACCCACGGTATCGGCCAGGACAATCGGCCCCAGGTCGTCCAGTTCCAGACGGCGCAAGGTCGGGTCGAGGGTCGCGAACAGTTGGTCGGCCGCGTACACGTCCGATTTCGTCACGTTGTTGAAGAGTGTGGATTTGCCGGCGTTGGTATAGCCCACCAGGGAAACGGTCGGGATATCCGCACGCATACGGCCACGTCGCGATTGTTCGCGCTGGCTGCGCACCTTCTCCAGGCGGCCCTTGATCTGTCGCAGGCGGACCCGCAGCAGACGCCGGTCGGTTTCCAGCTGGGTTTCACCCGGGCCGCGCATGCCGATGCCGCCACCCTGGCGCTCAAGGTGAGTCCAGCCACGCACCAGCCGGGTGCTCATGTGGTCAAGCTGGGCCAGTTCTACCTGGAGCTTGCCTTCATGGGTACGGGCGCGTTGAGCGAAAATATCGAGAATCAGACCCGTGCGGTCGATCACGCGACACTCGAAAACTCGTTCGAGGTTACGTTCCTGACTGGGCGTGAGGATGTGATTGAAAATCACCAGATCGGCCTTTTCGGCGTGGACCAGGTCGCGCAGTTCCTCGACCTTGCCGCTGCCGATCAGGAATTTGGCGGTTGGCCGATGACGCGGCACGTTAAAAAACGCGACGGTCTCGGCGCCGGCCGAATTTGCCAACTCCTGAAACTCCTGCGGATCTTCGCGCGCCTCAGGGTCCTGTCCATCCAAGTGAACGAGGATTACTCGCTCACCACCACCGTGGCGCTCAAAGAACAAAGGAGACTCCTATCAGGCGTTACCTGGTGCAGGCTCGGCGTCACCCTGTTCTTCGGTTGCGCTAGGCAGACGAATTGGACGAACCGGCACTACGGTCGAGATAGCGTGCTTGTAAACCATTTGGCTTACGGTGTTTTTCAGCAGGATCACGAACTGGTCGAACGACTCGATCGTACCTTGCAGCTTGATACCGTTGACCAAATAGATGGAAACCCCAACTTTCTCTTTACGTAAAGTATTCAAGTAAGGGTCTTGTAGCGAATGCCCTTTTGACATGTGCCGCACTCCTTTAAGGATCAATAATAAAAATCGGAAAATAGATAGCTCATGGCCGTCACACCCCCAAGGATAGACGGCAATTGCAAGGACTCAGCTCAATATGGAGACCGTTCCCAAGTATTTCAAGGCGCGTGACAGATTGTCGCTGTCCAGGCTGTCCAGCCAGTGCAAATCGCTCCAACTGCGCAACCAGGTGAACTGACGCTTCGCCAATTGGCGCGTGGCAATGATGCCGCGCTCCTGCATTTCGGCTGACGTCAGCTTGCCATCCAGATGATCCCAGACTTGGCGGTAGCCTACAGCACGTATCGAAGGCAGCCCTGGATGCAGGTCACCTCTTGAACGCAGTGCTACGACCTCCTCCACAAACCCCTGTTCCAACATAATTGTGAATCTTTGTGCAATTCGTTCATGCAGCACCTGGCGATCCGTCGGAGCGATGGCCAGATTCGCCACAGTATAGGGCAATTGTGAGTGTCCCGAGGCGCCTGCTTCAGCACTTTGCGCAGTTTGTTTCAGCCTGTGTTCAGTCATGGTCTGGCCACTGACCCGCCAGACTTCCAACGCTCGCGTCAGGCGCTGGGGGTCATTGGGATGAATTCGCGCGGCGGAAACCGGATCCACAATGGCCAACTGATCGTGCAAGGCCTGCCAGCCAAGGCGCGCAGCCTCTTCTTCAAGTTCGGCGCGCACCTGTGGATCAGCTGGCGGCATATCAGCCAGACCTTCCTGCAAGGCCTTGTAGTAGAGCATCGTGCCGCCGACCAGCAGCGGAATCTTGCCCCGCGCGGTGATATCGGCCATGGCGGCCAGCGCATCGATGCGAAAATCCGCCGCCGAATAGCTCTCGCTGGGATCAATAATGTCGATCAACCGGTGCGGATACTGGGCCAGCAGCTCTTTTGAAGGTTTGGCAGTGCCGATGTCCATGTCCCGGTAAACCAGTGCAGAGTCGACACTGATCAACTCGCACGGCAAGACCTTGGTCAGCTCGATGGCCAGGTCGGTCTTGCCGGCGGCCGTCGGGCCCATCAGGAAGATGGCGGGGGGCAAGGCACTCATCAACGGCCGCGCAAGAACAGTTTGTCCAGGTCGTCCAGGCCCATCTGGGTCCAGGTCGGGCGGCCATGGTTGCACTGGCCGCTGCGCTCGGTGTTTTCCATGTCCCGCAGCAGGCCGTTCATTTCCGGCAAGGCCAGCCGGCGGTTGGCGCGGATGGCGCCGTGACAGGCCATGGTGCCGAGCAGTTCATTGATGTGGGCCTGGATCCGGTCACTGGTGCCGTATTCCATCAGGTCCGCCAGGACGTCGGCCACCAGCCGGTTGGCCTCTGCCTGCTTGAGCAAAGCCGGAATCTGGCGGATAGCGAGGGTTTCCGGCCCCAGGCGTTGCAACTCAAAGCCCAGCTTCTGGAACACGCTGACGTGCTCTTCGGCGCAATCCGCTTCCCGCTGGCTGACCGCCAGGGATTCCGGCACCAGCAGCGGCTGACCGCTCAGGCCTTCGCTGGCCATGGCGATCTTCAGGCGCTCGTACATGATCCGCTCGTGGGCGGCGTGCATGTCCACCAGCACCAGGCCATGGGCGTTTTCCGCAAGAATATAAATACCCTTGAGCTGTGCCAGCGCGTAACCCAACGGCGGCACGTCGCCCTGGCCTTCCGGCAACGCGGCAGCACCTGGCTCGGCGCCGGGTAGCGGCGCGAAAAACTCGCGATAGGCCGCCTGGGCCTCGGCCACCGGCACCGCCGATTGCGGACGCGGGGTGTACTGGTATTGATAACCGGCGCCGGCGCCTGAACCAGGTGCGGTAAAGCTCGGCTGGGCTTGCGGCGATTGCAGCAGGTTGGCCGCCAGGCTCATTTCGCCCTGGGGCCCGAACTCGCCGGCTTCCGGCCCTGAAGGACGGACAACAGCCGTGACAATCGGCGCCGCCAGGTGATCATCCGGCCGCACATCGCCCAAGGCGCGGTGCAGGGTGCCGTAAAGAAAGTCGTGGACCATGCGACCGTCACGGAAGCGCACTTCGTGCTTGGTCGGGTGCACGTTGACGTCGACCACCGACGGGTCGACCTCGAAAAACAGCACAAACGTCGGATGCCGCCCGTTGAACAGCACGTCGCGATACGCCTGGCGCACCGCGTGGGCCACCAGCTTGTCGCGCACCGCCCGGCCATTCACGAAGAAATACTGCATGTCCGCCTGGCTACGGGAGAAAGTCGGCAAACCCACCCAACCCCACAGCCGCAGGCCATTGCGCTCGATCTCGATCGGCAGCGCCTGCTCCAGGAACCCCGCGCCGCAGATGGCCGAGACACGCCGCGCACGGGCCGCATCATCATGGGCCTCGTGCAGGCTGAGGATGGTCTTGCCGTTGTGGCGCAGGTGGAAAGCCACATCAAACCGCGCCAGGGCCAGGCGCTTGATGACTTCCTGCAGGTGATCGAATTCGGTTTTTTCGGCCTTGAGGAATTTACGCCGGGCCGGGGTATTGAAGAACAGGTCGCGTACTTCCACCGAGGTGCCCACCGGATGTGCCGCCGGCTGGACCCGGGGCGCCATGTCGCGGCCTTCGGTTTCAACCTGCCAGGCCTGGTCGGCGTCGCGGGTGCGGGAAGTCAGGGTCAGGCGAGCCACGGAGCTGATGGAAGCCAGGGCCTCACCACGAAACCCGAGGCTCATCACCCGTTCCAGGTCTTCCAGGTCGCGAATCTTGCTGGTGGCGTGACGGGCCAGGGCCAGCGGCAGGTCATCGGAGGAAATCCCGCTGCCGTCGTCGCGCACTCGCAGCAGCTTGACGCCGCCTTGCTCAACATCGACATCAATGCGCCTGGCGCCGGAGTCGATACTGTTTTCCAGCAACTCCTTGATCACCGACGCTGGCCGCTCGACCACCTCACCCGCCGCGATCTGGTTGGCGAGACGCGGGCTTAGCAGCTCGATGCGCGAGGTATTGCTCAAGACTGTTTCGCTCATTATTGCGCCGCCAGTTCAGTGCCCGGGATGGTCAACACCTGGCCGACCTTCAATTCATCGGTCTTGAGGTTGTTGGCACTGCGCAAGGTTGCCGCTGACACCTGGAAGCGCACCGCCAGCATCGCCAGGGTGTCGCCCGGCTGCACGCGATGGTCACGCGGGCCCTGGGCGATTTTCCCGGAGTCACGCAGCCAGGCTATATAAGTGCCCGGCGGCGGGTTCTGCTGGAAGAACTGGCGAACACCGGCGCTGATGGACCGCGCCAACGCCTGCTGGTGGCTGGCCGAGGCCAGTTTCGAAGCTTCGTTGGAGTTGGAGATAAACCCGGTTTCCACCAGGATCGACGGAATATCCGGCGACTTGAGCACCATGAACCCGGCCTGTTCCACGCGCTGTTTGTGCAGCGAGGTGACGCGACCAATGTTGCTCAGGACTTTCTGCCCCACGTTCAGGCTGGAGGTCAGCGAGGCAGTCATCGACAGATCGAGCAATACGCCAGCGAGCATCTTGTCCTTGTCGTCGAGGGATACGTTGCCAGCCCCGCCGATCAAGTCGGAACGGTTTTCACTGTCCGCCAGCCAGCGGGCGGTCTCGGACGTAGCGCCGCGATCAGACAGGGCAAACACCGAGGCACCAAACGCCGCGGCCGAAGGTGCGGCGTCGGCGTGGATCGAGACGAACAGGTCGGCGCCCTTCTTGCGGGCGATTTCGGTACGGCCACGCAGCGGAATAAAGTAGTCGCCGGTCCGGGTCAGCTCGGCGCGGTAGCCTTTCATGCCATTGATCTGGCGCTGCAGTTCACGGGCGATGGCCAGTACCACGTCTTTTTCATGCTGGCCGCGCGAGCCCGAGGCACCCGGGTCTTCGCCGCCGTGACCGGCATCGATGACCACGATAATGTCACGTTTGCCCGCCGGAGCCGGTGGCAGCGGCGGCAATTTGACCTGGGGTTGCGACTGGTTGACCGGCACCGCAGGTATCGTCGCGACGCTTGGAGTTGGCGCAGGCGGCGGCGCGGCATCGGCGGCGTTGTCGAACAGGTCGACCACCAGCCGGTTGCCATACTGCGCGTTGGGCGCCAGCACGAAGCTTTTCGGGGTCACGGCCTTTTTCAGGTCGATGACCACCCGCAGGTCGGTCGGCGTACGCTGGGCCGAGCGCATCGCGGTAATCGGGGTATTGGCCATGGCGACTTTCAACGGCGCGGCCAGGGTCGCACCGTTGATATCAATCACCAGGCGATCAGGCGCCGTGAGGGTGAAGACGCTGTGCTGAACCGGGCCAGACAGGTCGAATACCAGTCGCGTGTTATCCGGTGCCCGCCACAGGCGAACACTTTTCACCTGTGAGGCCGCCAGTGCATTGAAAGTCATTGCCGCAAGCAACACCCCTACGACAGTAACCAACGCGCGAAAGCGCATACCTAACCCCATCAATTATTTGAATTCCAATGCCAAGGCGGCGCACCACGACTCGCCGCGCGCGCTCTGGGACAACAACTTCAGCTGACGTCCTTGCTTATGCGGGGTAATGGTAATGGTCAGGTCCGGCTTTGGCAAAAAGCCTGTGCCTTTATCTGGCCACTCGATCAGGCACAAGGCGTCCTCATCGAAGTAATCACGAATGCCCATGTATTCCAGTTCTTCCGGGTCCACCAGGCGATACAGGTCGAAGTGGAACGCTCGTACGTCACCGATTTCGTAGGGTTCTACCAAGGTGAACGTAGGGCTTTTCACAGCACCCGCGTGCCCCAACCCGCGAATGATGCCCCGGGACAAGGTGGTTTTTCCGGCGCCGAGATCGCCTTCCAGAAAGATCAGCCCTGAGCCTTGAGTGACCCGGGCAATACGGTTGCCCAAGGCGACCATGGCGTCTTCATCAGGCAGGAAAAGAACTACTTCAGACACGGCGATTGCTCCTCCAGCAACTGACGAATGGCAGGAATCAGGTCACTGGCGGCCAGCCCGCGACCGTAGGTACCCTGGCGATCTCCGGCAGTGGCATGCAGCCAGACCGCCAGGCAGGCGGCATCAAATGCCGGCATGCCTTGCGCCAGCAAAGCACCGACCAGGCCGGCCAACACATCGCCAAGGCCAGCGGTTGCCATTGCAGGATGGCCCTGATCGCAGCGGGCAACCCGACCGTCCGGGCTGGCGATCAAGCTGCCGGCGCCCTTGAGGATGGCCACCGCATTGAATTTCTGACTCAAGGCGCGCGCCACGTTAAGGCGGTCGGCCTGAACCTCGGCTGTCGAAATACCCATCAAGCGGGCCGCTTCGCCAGGATGCGGAGTGATCACACAATTGGCCGGCAAGCTGACGCTGCCCGCCGCCAGCAGGTTCAAGGCATCGGCGTCCCAGACTTGCGGCTGCCTGGCATTGGCCGCTACCGACAGCAGGCTTTTGCCCCAGGAGACCTCGCCCAGGCCCGGGCCGATGACGATCACGGAAATCTTTTCCAGCAGGCCCATCAATTGATTGGCCGAGTGCACGCCCACCGTCATCACTTCCGGCAACCGCGCCAGCGCCGCACCGACGTGTTCGCTACGGGTCGCCAGGGAAACCATGCCGGCACCACTGCGCAGGGCACTTTCAGCACTGAGCAAGGCGGCGCCGCCAAAACCGCGGTCGCCGCCGATCAGCAATACATGGCCGAACTGGCCTTTATGGGCGTCCGGGGAACGCGCAGCGAGTTGCGGCAATTGGCCGGGCAACAGGTGCTGAACGTCGGGTATTTCGTGTTTTGTCTGCGGCATGCGTCTTCAAGCTCCGATGTCTGGCAGAATTATACGCATCTAACCTGCGGTTTCTCTTGTTCATGCCTGCTATTACCTACGACCTGCCCGCCCTCGCCCAATCGATCAAAGACTGGGGCCGCGAGCTGGGCTTTCAACAAGTGGGCATCAGCGGCCTCGACCTCGCCGAGCATGAACAGCACCTGCAACGCTGGCTCGACGCCGGCTACCACGGCGAAATGGACTACATGGGCGCCCACGGCAGCAAGCGCTCACACCCGGAGGAGCTGGTACCCGGCACCTTGCGCGTGGTCTCACTGCGCATGGACTACTTGCCGGGCGACACCCAAATGGCCCAACTGCTGGCCAAACCCGAAAAAGCCTACATCTCCCGCTACGCCCTGGGCCGCGACTACCACAAGCTGATCCGCAAGCGCGTGCAGCAACTGGCCGACCGCATCCAGGCGCAAATCGGCCCGTTCGGCTTCCGCGCCTTTGTCGACAGCGCCCCCGTGCTGGAAAAAGCCATCGCCGAGCAGGCCGGGCTCGGCTGGATCGGCAAGAACACCCTGGTACTCAATCGCAAGGCGGGCAGTTACTTCTTCCTGAGCGAGCTGTTTGTCGACCTGCCGTTGCCGGTCGACCCACCCCACGCCACCGAACATTGTGGCCGCTGCACCGCCTGCCTGGATATCTGCCCTACCAACGCCTTCGTCGGGCCCTACGTGCTGGACGCCCGGCGCTGCATTTCCTACCTGACCATCGAGCTGAAAAGCGCGATCCCCGAAGAACTGCGCCCACTGATCGGCAATCGGGTATTCGGCTGCGATGACTGTCAGATCGTTTGCCCGTGGAATCGTTTCGCGCGGCCTACCGACGAAGGCGATTTCAAGCCACGGCACAACCTGGATAACGCAGAGCTCGCCGAGTTGTTTATGTGGGACGAGGACAAATTCCTCAGCAGCACCGAAGGTTCTCCCCTGCGCCGCGCCGGCTATGAGCGCTGGCTGCGCAACCTGGCGGTGGGCCTGGGCAATGCGCCATCAAGCATTCCGGTGCTGGAAGCGCTGAAGGCGCGTCGGGAATACCCCTCGGAACTGGTGCGCGAACATGTGGAATGGGCGCTGAACCAGCACGCCGAACGTCAGTGCACGTCGTCGTTGTAGACGAACTTGGGCATTTCCCAGTGAAAACGGATCGCCAGCAGGCGCAATAGAAAGCCGCTGAACAGCGTCAGCAGGATCGATTGCTCACTTGGCAGCTCAAGGTAGATGCACAGCATGTAGAACCAGGCGGCCAGGAACGACACGCTGGCGTACAGCTCGCGGCGGAAGATCAACGGAATGTCGTTGCAGAAGATATCCCGCAGGATGCCGCCGAATACCCCGGTGATCACACCGCTGACTGACGCCACCAGCATGCCGTGGCCCATTTCCAGGGCGGTCATGCTGCCGATCAGGGTGAAGGCCACCAGGCCCACGGCGTCCAGCGCGAGGAACAGCGACCGCAGGTGGCGCATCAATGGAGCGATGAAGATGGTCACCAGGGCCGCGACGGAGGTCAGCACCAGGTACTCCGGGTGTTTGACCCAGGTCAGCGGGTAGTGGCCGAGCAACACGTCACGCACCGAACCGCCGCCCAGCGCCGTCACGCAGGCGATCAGCACCACACCGAACCAGTCCATCCCGCGCCGCCCGGCGGACAAGGCGCCCGTCATGGCTTCGGCGGTGATGGCGATGAGGTAGAGCATCAGCAGCATGGTGGCGATCCTTGCAAAGTTGTGGCGAGGGGGCTTGTCCCCCGTTGGGGTGCGAAGCAGCCCCTTTAAAGGCAATAGAGTTTTCAGGTAGATCGGGATGTCAGATTTTAGGGCCGCTTCGCAGCCCAACGGGGGACAAGCCCCCTCGCCACAAAAGCCCGCTGGGCTCAGGTATTACCGCTTTAGAACTTGATGAAATGCTTGCGGTAATGCTGCAGCTCGGCAATCGACTCGCGAATATCGTCCAGCGCCAGGTGGGTGCTGCCCTTGTGGAAGCTGTCTTTGACTTCCGGCGCCCAGCGCGCGGCCAGCTCCTTCAAGGTCGACACGTCCAGGTTGCGGTAGTGGAAGTAGCTTTCCAGCGCCTTCATGTGGGTATAGAGAAAGCGGCGGTCCTGGCAAATGCTGTTGCCGCAGATCGGCGACTTGCCCTTGGGTACCCACTTTTCCAGGAAGGCGATGGTTTCGGCTTCAGCCTCGGCCATGCTCACGCGGCTGTCGCGCACACGCTGGGTCAGGCCCGAGTTGCCGTGGGTGCGGGTGTTCCACTCGTCCATGGTGGCCAGCACCGCGTCGCTGTGGTGAATGGCGATCACCGGACCTTCGGCCAAGGTGTTGAGGTTGCTGTCGGTGACAATGGTCGCCATCTCGATGATGACGTCGGTGTCAGGGTTCAGACCGGTCATTTCCAGATCGATCCAAATCAGGTTCTGTGGGTTTTGCATGTCGTGGTTCCTTGGCACCTTGGCGTAGCTGCGCAGTTTAGCAGGCAGGGCGTGCTAGACTCGCGACCGTTTCACCTAACCTTTGCATTATCGACACGGAACACCAATGGCCAAACGCCAGCTCAACCGTCGCCAAAACTGGCGCATCGAAAAGATTCAGGGCGAACGCGCTGCCCGCGCCGCCAAACGTGAATCCTCCGCCGTGGAAGCGCTTGAGGGCGGCGACCTGGGCCCCGAGCAAACGGGCCTGGTGATCGCGCACTTCGGTGTGCAGGTCGAAGTCGAGGCCACCGAAGGCGATCACGCCGGCCAGGTGTTCCGTTGCCACCTGCGCGCCAACCTGCCTGCGCTGGTGACCGGCGACAAGGTGGTGTGGCGTGCCGGCAACCAGGGCATCGGCGTGATCGTCGCCCAGTTGCCGCGCACCACCGAACTGCGTCGCCCCGACAGCCGTGGCCAGCTCAAGCCGGTAGCGGCCAACGTCGACATGATCGTCATTGTCTTCGCGCCACTGCCCGAACCCCATGCCAACCTGATCGACCGCTACCTGGTAGCCGCCGAACACGCCGGCATTCGCCCGCTGTTGCTGCTGAACAAATTCGACCTGATCGACGAACAGAACGCCCCGGCGCTCAACGCGTTGCTGGCGGTGTACCGCACCCTCGGCTACCCGGTGCTGGAAGTCTCGGCGCATCACGGCAATGGCATGGAACAGTTACAGACTGAACTGGACGGGCGCATCAGCGTGTTCGTCGGCCAGTCGGGCGTGGGCAAGTCGTCCCTGGTCAACAGCCTGTTGCCGGAAGTCGAAACCCGTGTTGGCCCGCTGTCGGAGCTGTCCGGCCAGGGCACCCACACCACCACCACCGCGCGATTGTTCCACTTTCCGGGCGGCGGCGAGTTGATCGACTCCCCCGGCATCCGTGAATTCGGCCTGGGCCATGTGAGCCGTGCCGATGTTGAAGCGGGCTTTATCGAGTTCAACGACTTGATCGGCACCTGCCGTTTCCGTGACTGCAAACATGACCGCGAGCCGGGTTGCGCCCTGCTCAAGGCACTGGAAGACGGCCGCGTGCAGCAGCAGCGAATGAACAGCTATCGCTCGATCATCGCCAGCTTGCCCGAGACCAGCTATTAACATGTAGGAGCGAGCTTGCT